>NZ_JAUXNK010000067.1 GCF_030682845.1 Methanolobus sp.
TGAAGGACAATGAGTTCAAGTTCTACACTGCTATTATACTTATAGCGACAGTTATTTTGACCTTCTCTCTTTGGAAAGATATGGGTCAGTCTGTCGGGACCGCATTCAGGTATGCTGTATTCCAGGTCGTCTCCATTATCACCACTACAGGCTACGCTTCTGCGGACTTTGATATATGGAGTGACTCTGCGAGGATCGTGCTGCTGGCTGTCATGTTCATAGGCGGATGTGCAGGATCCACAGCAGGCGGGATAAAAGTTGTCAGGGTCCTGCTCTTATTGAAATATGGAAGAAACGTCCTTTTTAAATCCCTGCATCCCAAGGCTATAAAGCCTGTGAAATATAATGGGAAAGCCGTCCCTGAGGATATCATGCATTCCATAGTATCCTTTGTTGTCCTCTACATGATGATATTTGCAATATCTACAGGAATCCTGGCTCTTATGGGAATGGACCTGATAAGCTCCATCACTGCATCCATTACAACATTGGGAAACATCGGTCCCGGGTTCAATGCTGTCGGCCCGATGGCTAACTTTGATGTAGTTCCGGATCTCGGCAAACTCCTGCTGATAGCTAACATGTGGATAGGCAGGCTTGAGGTATTCACAGTAATAGTGATGCTGACGCCTGAGTTCTGGAAAGACTGAACTTTATATATAATTTTAATCAAAAAATACATAAAAATGTGTGATCGGCATTAATTGCCGGTCAGCGTTCAAAGTCCAATTCGTATTTGACCACATTCTTGAACAGCACTCTCAGATCCCACAGAAGCTTCTTGTTCGCCTTGAAAAGAGCGTAAAGCAAATCAAGCAGGCTCATGCTCGAGAAATTCACACCTTCCAGTGAGTGAGCAAGAGAGTCAATCTCCTTGTCCGTAAAACCGGTGAAAATGTCCTTAACTATCAGGCTGTTATCGATATCCATGCCTATTTTCTGGCGCCACTTTTTTTCATAAAGTCCAAGTGTTGCTGTTGAGACATCGTTCTTTGAAATGGCCTCAAATGCAACCTCACCTGCCATCTTGCCGGCTTCCATGGCGTTAATTATACCGCCTCCGGTAATGGGGTCTGACTGCCTCGCTGCGTCTCCCACAAGCATCAGTCCGTTAGCGATTGTCTTGTCGATACTGCCACTAACTGGTACTCCGCCTACATCTATCTCAAGTACTTTCGCATCAGGGAACTTTTTTGCCACAAATTCCTTCAGGTAATCAATTGCATGCTTCTTTCCAGATTTGCTTCCGAGAATGCCGATACCTACGTTGGCGAGACCTTGTCCCTTTGGGAACACCCAGATGTATCCGCTGGGCGCTATCTCGTTTCCCAGATAGAAATAGCAGTAGTTCTGGTCGATACCTGTGCCGCTCATCAGGAACTGGGCGCATGTTTCGATATCTTTTGGCTTTAGTGAGGTGTCGATGCCTGCCCATCTTCCTACTTTTGACTCAACACCATCTGCACCGATGACCACCTTTGAACGAATCTCCCTCTCTTCTCCGAGGTGCATCAGTTTGACACCTCTGACAAAATGATCTTCTATGATGAGGCCTGTTGCTCTTGTCTTGACCATTACATCTGCGCCTGCTTTTGCGCTTTCACAGGCAAGTGCCCGGTCAAAGATCTTGCGCTCCAAAACGTAGCCGACCTCTCCTCCTGCGATTTCCTCTGCCATCTCGATCATGGAGCCGTCAGGTGAAAAAATACGTGATCCCTTTACGTCGGCACATATCCAGCGGTGGTCAGGTTCAATATGCTTCCGCAGCCACACCTTGCTGACTCCCTCTGCACACCTGACAGGGTCTCCAATTTCCTGCCTTTTCTCGATCATCAGTACACTAAGACCTTTCTCAGCTGCAGCTTTAGCAGCACTCGATCCTCCAGGTCCTGCCCCTATCACAATGACATCGTACTGGTCTTTCATCTGGACACCTCAATGGCTCCTACCGGACAGATCTTGGCGCATATCCCGCAACTTGTGCAGCTGTCATCCACCTCGATCCAAGTTTCGACCAATTCAAGCGCACCGGGGAGGCACACACTTACACATGCACCACAGTATCCGCATTTGAATTTATTCACCTTGATGGTCATTTATTATCACCTGTGTTAATGTAATGTTTTTCATAATGGGAATTATATATAAGCTCTCTTCCGGCAGAAAACCGGATATGGCATGAGGTTATCCTATATGGTGGAAGGGTTACAAATACTTTACATCACTGTAGGAGTTCAAGCCTGGCCCTGGATTTGCCGTTCCCTTCAATTCCGAATTTGCTGTCGACATAGACTTTTGACAGGCCATGTCCGTGAAGCATGACCTCTACAAGGTCATTAGGTTCATCTATATCGGTGCTCAGCAGGAATGAATCATATATGTGGACAGACTGTTTCATATCTTTTGCTATCATGCAGTGTCTAAGAAAGCTGGAATCATAATAGCTGACATAGAATTTACGGGGATTCCTGATAAAGAGAACATTAGTACCTCCTCCTTTCCCAGGGACGATCACCAGGTCCTTGTCTATTGATGCTATCTCTTTTATGTGCATGGGGGATACCAGTGGAAGATCTGCCATTATGATAAGGACCGGCTCACTGATGGTCTCAAGGTATTGGTTGATAGCCTCATTAAGATCGTGTTCACTGAAAAGAATGTTCGCTCCAAGGTCATTCGGGACGCCGTTGCTGGGGGTTGTGAGTATGTCGATATTACTGACACCTGCCTCCCTCAGGCTACCGACGACATCCCTAAGCATTAATTCCACAAAATGTTCCCGTTCCCTGATGGATAATGCGGGGGAGAGCCTTGATTTTGCATTTTGCTTTTTGTAGGGGATGAGTGCTTTCATCTGCATTCCTCATAGATGGCGTTCCTTCTTTTTGGTATCCTTCCGCTTTCCCTGATAATCCATTCAAGTTCACTTGCAGGAGTATATTCTCCGTTGCTGCCCCCGGAAGCGGTAGTTATGTGATCTTCCATGAGGGTTCCACCAAGGTCGTTGGCACCACTGAACAACGCAACCTGTGCAAGCTTTGTGCCCAGTTTCACCCACGGAGCCTGTATATTGTCAATATGGTTGTTGAGGATGATCCTGGAAATGGCAAACAGTTGAAGGTCTTCAATACCGCCGGTCATGTACTGCCCTCTTTCCATCATACTCTCTCCTATCCTGTTGTTATAAGGCATGAAGGGCATGGGTATGAACTCTGTAAATTCTCCGGTCTGCTCCTGTATGCCACGTATCAGGAAAATATGCTCCAGCCTTTCCTTAATGCTCTCTACATGCCCATACATTATGGTCGCGTTGGTGCGCAGGCCGATTCCATGTGCCGCCATTATGGTCTCAACCCACTGGCTTGTGCTTAGCTTTTTAGGGCATATTATATTACGCACTCTGTCCTCGAGAATCTCCGCAGAAGTGCCTGTAAGCGTGCCAAGTCCACTCTCCTTCAAAAGCATCATTGCCTCTTCAACAGGCATCCCTGCCTGACCGGCAGAATAGAATACTTCCATTGGTGAGAGGCCATGAATGGTCATCCCTGGATACTCTGAGCTGATAGCTTCAAAAATGTCAAGGTAGTAGTCAAGTTTAATGTCCGGGTTATATCCTCCCTGCACACAAACTTCAACTGCACAGGCATCATTTGCAAGCTTGACTTCATGGAGTACCTCGTCCCTGGAAAGGATGTGGCCTTCATTCTGCTGGAATGCACAGAATCCGCAATTCCCGATGCATCGGTTTGTCAGGTAGATGTTCCTGTTAACCACATAGCTGACAGTGTCACCAACTGCATCATATCGTATGTCATTCGCAAGGCTGAAGAGATCAAAGGGATTAGCATCCAGCAGTCTCAGGGCATCCTCATACCCGACTTCTCCGCGGCGGGCATCTTCTATAATGTCATCAGGGAGCAAAGTATTCCTCAGACGGTCCTTATATTTACTTTCCCCGGGCTCGCTGCATCGAACATCTTGGTGTAGACCGTGTTCCTTTGCTTTGGCTGCCTTCCTGCTGTCCGGATGAACCATTCAAGCTCCTGGGCTGACATGAATTCTCCGTTGTTTGCTCCTGCAGAACGGGATATCTTCTCTTCCATGAGCGTTCCGCCAAGGTCATTGGCGCCGCAGAATAAGGCCACCTGGGAGAGCTTCTTGCCTAATTTCACCCAGCTTGACTGGATATTCCTTATATGGGTGTTAAGTATTATGCGTGCAAGGGCGTACATTTTCAGGTCTTCCATGCCAGGAGTGACATACCTTCCGGACCTTAACATTTCCTCGCCTATCTTATTATTGTAAGGCATGAAAGGCAAAGGTACAAATTCGGTGAATCCACCAGTCTGTCGCTGTATATCCCTGATAAGCATCATGTGCTCTATTCTTTCTTCCATGGTCTCTATATGCCCGTACATCATGGTGGCGGTAGTTGGTATGCCTGTCCTGTGAGCTTTTGTTATTACATCCGCCCACTCCGCAGTATTGAGCTTACCGGGACATATTATTTTTCTCACTCTGTCTGAAAGTATCTCTGCTGCTGTTCCGGGCATCGAGTCAAGGCCAGCTTTCTTCAGTTCAAGGAGTGCGTCATCAATTTCCATGTCGCTCTGTCTTGCGGCATGGTATACCTCCATGGGCGAAAAGGCATGAGTGCTTATGTGAGGGAATCTTTCCTTTACTGACTCAATGATACTAATATAAAATCCAAGGTCTACGTCCGGCAGCAGTCCTCCCTGGATGCACACTTCAGTGGCTCCGAGTCGGTCTGCTTCTTCAACCTTTTTCAGTATCTGTTCAGTACTGAGGATGTATCCTGAATTATCCTTAAAAGCGCAGAAACCGCAGTTACCAATGCACTTGTTAGTGAAATTAATATTACGGTTCACAATATAGGTTACAATATCCCCGACAGTCTCATAGCGTAACCTGTCAGCAAGTTCAAAGAGTTCGAAAGGGTGCGCCTGCAGAAGGGAGAGTGCTTCTTCCTTTGTAGTTCTTCCCGCAAGAGCATTTTCAATTACATCGTCACTTAAAGTCGGTTTCATGTAGTTCTCCGGTGTGTGCCATGTTCAGGTTAGACACTATTCTTCTGATTTATCCCCCTTATACATTGCAGCACCATTTCAAACTTTTCGGTATCCTTCTTCATCGGAGAGGGACAAGATAAGGTCTTTTAGCTGGTCGCTGTACCAGCCATTCTTTATATATTTAGGATATATCGGAAGCCTTTCCCTTAATGGGATGCCTCTTACCATATGCCTTAACTTTTCAATGCCAGGCCAGTTTGCTTCCGGATTTATCCAGTCGATGGTTGTAGGAGATATCCCGCCAAGATCGCGTGCTCCGCACTGTATGAGGATGTAAGGGTCAATAAGATTGGGTGCGACCTGTATTGCAACATCCTGTGGAAGTATTTCGCTTGCTATCAATACTGTCTGCATCATTTCCTCATCGTTTGGCGAGGGACAGTCTGCCATGGGGGTATCTTTTTTTGGCATGAAGTTCTGGATGATCACTTCCTGGATATGCCCGTATTTCTCGTGCAGTTCTGCTATTGATTGCAGGGAGTTTATCCTGTCATCCAGTGTTTCACCGATCCCGATAAGCATGCCTGTGGTAAAAGGGATATGAAGCTCTCCTGCATAGCTCATTGTCTTTAGCCTGGCTGCGGGTTTTTTACCCGGACTGTTGGCATGTGCACTAAGATCCGCAGTGGTTTCAAGCATGAGTCCCATGCTCGCATTTAACGGCCTGAGGGCCTCAAGCTCTGTATAGTTGAGAACTCCTGCGTTGGTATGAGGCAGAAGGCCGATGTCAATTGCAGTCCTGCATAGGTCGGATACATACTCAAGAGTAGAAGAAAACCCTGTCCCTGAGAGCAATTCCATATACCCGGGGACTTCTTCCGCGTATTCACCAAAAGTAAAGAGCACCTCTGTGCATCCTGCCTTTTTTCCTTCTGTCAGCAGGGGAATGATCTCTTCCTTGGTCATCAGCCTGGATTTCGGGTCATCCGGAGAGCGTCTGAAAGTGCAATAACCGCACTCATTTCTGCAGATATTGGTGACCGGTATGAAGACGTTGCGGCAAAAAGTTATAAATTCAGGCATCTTTAATCAATGAATACAATAACATCTACATAAGTTTAATTGAATGGGCTGTATCCATTTAACAGCCACATTCCAAATCAACTTATGCCTTGCTTAATATCTCCATCATAGTGTTTTTCACGCCCAGGGCCACACCTTCGACCTCTATGCCACCCTTGCCTTTTGCACCATCCCCGACAACAAATAGATTGGGCATGGGTGTCAGGTTCTTCAGGTCAGCCCCTGAGGGTGCCCTGTTTACCGGCCATTCGTTCGAGTATGACTGGATAAGAAGCACTTCATACTCCTTGCCGGCAAAGATGTCCTGCAGATCCTCAAGCCCAAAACTTATCTCCTCTTGCAGGTTTCCAAGGTCTTTCCAATGGACGCATTGATGGGACATTATCAGGTGCTTTCCGGGCGGTGCAAGACTGGGATCGATATTGGTGACCTCGTTTATTCCATTCACTCTCTTTGCATAGGGTGTGAGCATGACTCCACCGTGGCCTATAAGGGGTTTTTCAGATGAGAGGCATATCTTGATACCGGCAGATGGTTTCAGTTCATCTGCCATGTGGGCGTAATTCTGAAGTTCCTTGTTGGTATCACCACTATTAAGAAGGCTTGCTGTGGCTACATGCCCTATATCACTGATAATAATGTCGGCATTATGCTCTGTGCCATCAACTATCACTCCTGTTGCTTTCCCGCCGGCTGTGGTTATTGCCGTAGCTTCTGTGGATGTATTTATAACTCCGCCGTGTGCATCTATTACTGCAACAAGGGCATCTGTGATGCCTTTACATCCTCCGATAGGAACGCCTGAACCTCCATAGCGGTAAAGGTTCTCTATTATCTCAAAAGCTTCTTCGGCTGGCACATCTGCCGACCTGAGGCTCAGAGCCCATCCAAAGAAGGCATCAGAAATCCTGTGTGTCCAGTCCTGTTCTATGTGTTCTGTACACCATTGTGCAAATGATATCCCTTTAGGAGGGTTTTTCCGGGTAGTTATTACATAAAACACAAGCTTAAGGCGATTGATCAGGGAGAAGGGCACTTTAAAGTCCTCGAACAGGAGATCCCTGTGGCCGAATTTGTAGTCAGTATCTCCTCTTCTGCGAGGTACTCTTATTATAGCAGAAGGTTTTGAACGGACTATCTCCACGTCTGCACCAACTTCTTTCAATAACTTTGCGAGAGGACCGGCCGGTCCGTGCGGAATCATGTGCAGTGCACCCGTGGTCAGTTGAAATCCATGGTACGGTATGTTTGTGAACCTTCCTCCGACAATGGGGAGACGCTCAAATACCTCTACCTCGTATCCTTCTCTTGAGAGCTTCGCTGCACTCAATAGTCCTCCAAGTCCGGCACCGATAACAATTGCCTTCATTTTATCCCTCTATTGCCTTAACAGGACAGTAAGCTGCGCAAACACCGCATTCAACGCATTTTTCACCAATGCTTGCGCTACCCTTCACCAGAATAGCATCAAATTTGCAAAATGCTGCACATTGACCGCATCCTACACAGTTCTCGTTCACTTTCATGGTTTTCACCGTTTTTTCTTTTAGTAACAATCTCAACTGTAAAAATGTTATTGTCTATACTATTTATGTCCATTTTGCCTGGAATGAGCATTCTTTGTCTTTCGGGTGCAGAAAATGTCAGAATGACGTATTTACTTTTGCATCTCTTAATTTCTTTCCTTCAAAGCACAAAAACAGAAAAATATATTATTAACATTGGATATTTAATCTCTATGGATGAGGTAGACATTGCTATATTGGAACGTCTCTCCGAGAACTGCAGAATGCACAGCACTGTGATAGCGAATGATCTTGGTGTGGCTACTTCCACTGTGCATAAAAGGATAGATAAGCTTCACAGCTCAGGTATCATCAAGGAATTCACTATCAGGGTAGACCCTTCTGTAGTCGGGTTCAATATCACCACTTTCATCGGGATAAACATAGAGCCGACAAAAAGGACAAGCGTGATAGAGAGTTTAAAACTGATCGATGATGTGCTTGAAATATATGAACTGCTTGAGCCATATGATCTGCTTTTGAAAGTGCAGACCTTTGATGTGCATACTCTCAAAGAGAACGTATTGAACAATATAGCCGGCATAGACGGTATTAAAAAGTCTTACAGCATCCTGACGACCAAGTGTCATAAGGAACGCTCTCTTTCTATCCGAAAAAGAAGCACACACATGTAGATATCATGAATAATCATGATAGTTATCCGAAATGCATTTATATTATTGCATGATACTTCATTTTGGTGATCGAATGAAAGAAGAAGTTGTCCGGGTAGTGTGCAGGAATAATGGCGAACTTGTATGCAAGATGGTCAAGGCAGCAACTTACGAATTCACACTTGCCACACGTGCTAAATGGGAGATGGTCATCTGTGACGAAGACACCAGTGTCCGTGCCGGGGAGTTCAAAAGGGTGAATGTCAAGGAAATCTATCTGGAGCCGGATATGGTTGCTATGCCCTGCACCTTCACGCACCATGCTGTTGTTTCGCTGATGAAAGTGGGCACAAAAGGAGGTGCGAAGCCTGTGGATAACGAGCGTATAATCAATTATGCCTACATCTTGGGCCAGGAGACAGGCGAGGTCAGGAAAGGCGACCTGCTGGCGGTACTCAATATCTTTCCAATAATGTTCACCCGGGAAGCCATGACGCCTAAGGAAGTGCACGGACTGTAGGAGGTGGCAGAGTATGAACACCTGTCTTATATGCGGTGATATGCAGGATGCCAGGCATTATGCAGGTTACAATATATGCACTGCATGTGCCGATGTCATGGAAGATATCATGGGCGAGTATTTTGTGAGGACTATATGGAGAAGCGAACCAAAGGCTCACGAAGGTTACCTGAGTTACCTTGACCGCACGACCAGATATATATCGGATTATAAGAAACTCACAAAAAGATCCGGCCAGTACACAATGAATGTCAGTAGCAGGATCCCGGATGCCATGCAAAGCAATTCCGGCCATCCTTCCAGACAGCGCTACTTTGAGTATATGCAGAAGGTCCTTGACTGGCTTGCAAAGACACCTGAGTTCTATCATTACTATTTCAAAGAATATTATGTCTGCCCATCATGCGGGTCTTCGATATTTGAAAAATACGTCCGGCATAACATCGGGGAGTGGCTTGTGGTCTCATGTTCTAATTGTGATACTGTGATCAAAAAATACTATTCTCCAAAGCAGGCCTGAGTCGCATCCTGTATGGATTCTGGCAATAGCCCTAACTCGCCGCAAAATTGCTCTTCTTTCTTACTTTCCTCTAGGGAAATTACTGGGTGTTCCAGTCTGGTTTTGGCATTCTTCAAGGGCGACTTGACAAAGGCTATCAGAAAAGTTATGCTTTTTTCTGGAATGCTGCTCTGGAGCCCTGGAGCCTGAATTGCCACAATTTAAATATGATGAATTATTATCAAGTAGTAATCAACTCGCTCTATTGAAAAATATATCAAAAGATATGTTTTGTTTCGTCAAGGTTGTAAATGCGCGTATACGAAAAAAATTACACGGAAGGTGTTTTATACCTATAATCTCTCTACGTAATAACTATCAGGAGAATCGTTATGTCTGGAATAATCGATATAAGTAACATAATATACAGTTACATACCGGTTGCAATCATCCTTGTTGTGGCACTCATGATGCCTCCTCTGACTATGTTCCTTGTTAAATCTTTAAGCCCAAGGAACAAATCGGCGGCAAAATACGATACATACGAGGCTGGTTCCATCCCTATCGGGGATGCAAGGATACAGTTCAATGTCGAATATTATCTTTATGCCATTGCTTTTGTTCTATTTGATATCGCAGTCCTGTTCCTTTATCCGTGGGCCATGATCTTCCAGGGTCACGGGATCACTGAGATAGCAACCGTTGAAATGCTGGTCTTTGTTTTTGTTGTATTGTTTGGCTACGTGTACCTGTTGAAGAAGGAGGCCCTTAAGTGGCAGTAGAGCAATCCGATTATGAGGAAGTCCCCGGTGTAATACTGACTGACCGTAACGCGATCAGCGACTTCCTGAAGACTACTAAGGCTCAGGATGTTCTCAACTGGGGCAGGAAGAACTCGCTATGGTTCATGGTGAACGCAATGGGATGCTGTGGTGTGGAGCTGCTCTCCACGGGCATGGCACATTATGATACCGATCGCTTCGGTATTATCCCAAGGAACTCTCCAAGGCATGCAGATGTGCTCATTATCAGTGGGTATGTAACTAAGAAATATCTGCCTGCGCTCAAGAAGATATGGGACCAGATGCCTTCACCAAAATGGGTCATAGCCTTTGGGGATTGTGCCATCAGTGGAGGCCCTTTCTACGAATCTTACAGCACCCGGCAGAATGTGGATGAGATCTTCCCGGTCGATGTTTTCGTGCCAGGTTGCCCTCCAAGGTGTGAAGCCTTGATCCAGGCGTTCTTTGAGCTGCAGAAAAAGATCGAAGCAAAGCAGGATAAAGGCACGGAGTATTGAGGTGATTCAATGGATGCTAATACAATGATAGATTCACTTTCAACCCAGTTCCCGGATGCTATCTATGATACAAAAGTGGAATCCAAGATAAGGATCATTGCCAAAGTGAAGCCTGAAATCATAACGGATGTGTGCAAGTATCTCAAGGAAAACCTGTCTTTCGGGCATCTGTGCTGTGAATTCGGCGTTGATTACCCCGGCAGGAATGAGATTGAAGTGGTGTACGTTATAGGCTCTTATGACCATTCGGTAGTACTTACCCTAAAGGCTATCCTTCCAAGGGACAATCCCGAGATCGAGTCTGTTGTGCCTGTGTTCTGGAATGCCAACTGGTATGAAAGAGAGACATACGAACTGTTCGGTGTGAAGTACCTTAATCATCCGGACCTGAAGCCTCTTGTGCTTCCGGAGGATATGCTTGGCGAATGGCCTCTCAGGAAGGACTATAAAGGCTTCCCAAATAAAACAGCTAAGAACCTGGTGTGAGGATTTATTATGGACGAAAAAGTTGGACCTTCTGAAATGATAGTACACCTCGGACCGCAGCACCCTATGATGCCTGGACCATTCAGGCTTAACGCTAAACTGAGGGGTGAGACGGTTGTAGATTCCGAGGTGGAGATGGGCTGGATCCATAAAGGGATCGAAAAGATACTTGAAAATAAGACATACCTCCAGGGCATAACAATTGTTGACAGGATATGCTACCTTGCGGCACTAACTAACGAGGAAGCATACGTTGGATGTGTTGAGAAACTTGCAGGTATCGAAGTACCCCCGAGAGCACAGTACATTCGTGTTATAATGGAAGAGCTTTCCAGGATACAGAGTCATCTGCTTGGTATGGGAGAATATGCTTCCTTTGTCGGTTTTGTGAGCATGTTCATGTACACGATCAGGGACAGAGAAGATGTAATGACTCTGATGGACTCTGTTACCGGGGCACGTGTAACGCACAGTTTCCTGCGGTTTGGCGGTGTGAAGGACGACCTGCCTGAAGGGTTCAAGGATGATGTGAAGCGTGTTTTCGCGAGCCTGAGGAAAGCTGTCGATTCCTATGAAGAACTGTACAGCTCGGATGAGATCTACAAATCAAGGACAGTGGGTATCGGTGTGCTTACTGCGGAAGTGGCAAAGGATATCGGAGTTTCCGGTCCGCCGCTGAGGGCAACAGGAGTTGCTTTCGACATACGCAGGGATGAACCATATCTTGTCTATCCTGACCTGGATTTCAAGGTGTGCGTTCAGAAAGCTGGTGACGTCTACGCAAGAGTGCAGGTACGTCTCGATGAGATGCGTGAGAGCATGTACATCATTGAACAATGCCTTGACCAGATCCCCGATGGACCCTTATTCCCGGAGGGAACAGCCTATGGCCGCAGGACACCTGTTATGAGAGTGCCTGCCGGAGAGGTGTTCCACCGTGTGGAGGATCCAAGAGGCGAAATGGGATTCTACATGATATCTGACGGTTCTGACAAACCTTACCGTGTTAAGATAAGAGGTCCGGTATATCCCACCTTACAGGGACTGCCCCCTCTGATCAAGGGAGTCAGGGTCGCCGACATCGTGGCAATCGCCGGAAGTATGGATACATGTACAAGTGAGGTTGACAGGTGAGCATTATGGAATTACCGGAAATCCTATTCAATCCTCTTGTAAGAGGTATTATCGGCATTTGCCTGATGAGTGCCATATTCCTTGGTGCTATGGCCGCAGTCTGGTTTGAGCGTAAACTATCAGCCGACATCCAGCAGAGATATGGTCCGATGAGGACAGGTCCTCACGGATTACTACAACTGGTGGCAGATGCCATCAAGCTGTTCACTAAAGAAGACATTATACCCAGGAACGCTGACCGTTTGCTTTTCGTTGCAGCACCTATTATGATGATGGGTTCTGTTTTCCTTATGCTTGTTGCTATTCCTTTTGGTGCGATAATCATCAATGGTAATACTTATCCGATAGCTGCCACCGATATGGACATCAGCATACTGTACATCGAAGCTGTATCTGCTATCTCCATCATAGGTATCTTCATGGTCGCATATAGTTCCAACAATAAGTATTCCCTTCTTGGTGCGTTCAGGAATTTTGCACGTATGATCGGATACGAGGTTCCGTTGGGTATCACTATCGTCAGTGTCGCTATCATGGCAGGCTCACTGAACATCGTGGAAATAGCACAGGCTCAGCACCCTCTGTGGTTCATTTTCAAGCAGCCCATCGGATTTATCGTGTTCTTCATTGCGCTTATGGCTGACATGGGACGTCTTCCCTTTGACCAGAACGAGTCTGAGGAAGAGCTCATTGCAGGATGGATCACTGAATACACTGGTATGAGGTTCGGTCTTGGGTTCTTTGCAGAATACATCCACCTTATCCTGGGTTCAATGCTTGTTGTGCTGCTTTTCCTTGGCGGCTGGAACCTGCCTGCAGTATTGACATCCAACAATATCCTTGGAATAATCCTGCCGACAGTCTTCTTCCTGCTGAAAGTGGTTCTTGTGATGTTGTTCATCATCATGCTCAGGTGGGCTGTCCCACGGTTCAGGATCGATCAGGTAGTAGACATTAGCTGGAAAAAGCTGCTCCCCTTAGCCCTTCTCAACCTGGGCTGGGTAATTGCACTTGGACTGCTGGGAGTGTGAAAGAAATGGTTATCAAGAACATTATTAGAGCCGTTAAGAACATCTATTTCGGCCCCACGGTAACAAGGATGTGTCCGGAAGTACCCACAAGACTTTCAGACAGGTTCAGAGGTCTGCAGAAGCTTGATAAAAGCAAATGCATAGGCTGTGGAATATGTGCAAACACATGTCCGAATAATGCTATAAAAATCGTAAAGGCAAGAGTAAGTCCTACAAGTGACAAAAAGAGATGGTTCCCTTCAATAGATATCGGACACTGTCTCTTCTGTGGCCTCTGTATTGACCAGTGTCCTCAAGAGGCATTGGAAAACAGCAAGGTGTACCTGACTGGTATAATCCGCTATGATCACTGTGACCTCCTCTTTACGCCTGATATGTTGGCAAGAGAAGTTGATATCAATGCTGAGAAAGAAGCAGGCAAGGAGGTGAGCAGATGGACACCTCAATAGGCACAATACTACATCTGGCTGTCTTTGCAATACTGGCAATAGCAGCAATCATGTTCTCGTTGTTCGTAGTGACCGCAAAGGATGTTGTCAGAGCAGCGTTGTCATTAGTATTTGCTATGTTTGTCATTGCAGGTCTGTACATCCTGCTCAATGCCCAGTTCCTTGGTGTCGTCCAGGTGCTGGTCTACATAGGAGCTATTGGAGTACTCATACTGTTCGCTGTAATGCTCACGAAAAAGGAGTTTGGTACAGATGCTGAATAAACAGTTTACAATAATGCAGATCATCACTTCAGTATACAGGTACTTCAAGCCGCGTATCCTGGGAATGATTGTTGCATTCCTGTTCCTGGCTATTGTGATGGTCTCTGTCATCGGGACCAGCTGGCCCACAGTCGATCAGCTGCCGCAGAACCTGGAAGACCCGAGTAACATTGAAGGTATCGGACTGTTGATATTCACTCAGTTTGTCGTGCCTTTTGAGCTACTCTCTATCGTGCTGCTTTCAGCAATGATCGGTGCTATCTATATTGCAAAAGGGGAGGCTGGCAAATGATCCCTATCGAACTCTACATTGGACTCTCTGTTGTCATATTCTCAATAGGCCTTTACGGCTTCATGACACAGCGCAACGGAGTCAGGATGCTGATGTGTGTGGAACTCATGTTAAACTCTGCAAACATCAACCTTGTGGCGTTCTCAAGCTACCATGGGAACCTTACAGGACAGGTATTTGTTCTGTATGTGATCGCACTGGCGGCTGCAGAGGCTGTAGTAGGCTTTGCCATACTGATGTCCATCTTCAGAACGAAGGACATGATCGATCTTGATAAAATAAACATCCTGAGGTGGTAAAAAATGGCAGTAGGCGATTATGCGTTACTAATACCACTCTTACCCGCACTGGCTTTTGTGCTCACCTTCTTCCTTGGGAAGAAACTGCCAAACGGCGGTGCGATCATACCTATCGTAGCAATTGCTACATCTTTCGTTATCTCCCTATTGATCACATTAGGCCTGCTTCAGAATCCTGAACAGGTGATAAACCAGTCAGTTACCTGGTTTGCAATGCTTAACCTCGGAATACTTGTGGACCCGCTTGCTGCGGTCATGCTGACAATGGTTACATTCGTCAGCCTGCTCATCCACATCTATTCAACAGGTTACATGTCACATGACAGGGCCCAGTACAGGTACTTTGCAGTGACTTCACTGTTCACGGCTTCAATGCTGAGCCTGATCATTTCAGATAACATCCTGCAGCTCTTCGTTTCATGGGAGCTTGTGGGCCTGTGCTCATACCTGCTTATCGGGTTCTGGTATCAGAAACCTGCAGCTGCAAGTGCAGCCAAGAAGGCTTTCCTGACCACCAGGATAGGCGATGTGATGTTCCTTGCAGGTATCGTTGTGCTTTTCTCGGACCTGTTCAGGTTATACAACGGTTCCATTCCTGAAGGTGTATTCATACTGAAGTTCGATGAGATCTTCAGCCAGATCCCGCAGCTTGCTGCAATGAGCACTCCTATTCTGGGTTTCCAGGTAAACCACCTTACATTGATAACACTGCTCTTCCTGGGTGGTGCGATAGGCAAGTCCGGTCAGTTCCCTTTGCATGTGTGGCTCCCTGATGCAATGGAAGGTCCGACAACGGTTTCCGCTCTCATCCACGCTGCAACAATGGTCACAGCAGGTATCTATCTGGTAGCAAGGACATTCCCGATGTTCATTGCAGCCCCCGACTCACTCATGGTGGTTGCTTACATTGGAGCCTTTACAGCCATCTTTGCAGCAACCATGGGTATCGTGATGAATGACATGAAGCGTGTGCTTGCATACTCCACGATCAGCCAGCTCGGGTACATGATGCTTGGGCTTGGCCTGGGTGCAGTGATAGGTGCTGAGGCAGTCGGAATCTCAATGTTCCACCTCATCAACCATGCATTCTTCAAGGCTCTGCTCTTCCTGTGCGCAGGCAGTGTAATCCACGCAGTGGCCACCCACGACATGAGGCAGCTTGGAGGCGTTGCGAAAGTAATGCCGATAACAGCAGCAACAATGATAATTGGAGCCCTGGCACTCGCAGGAATTGGTATCCCCGGTACCTCTATTGGTTTCAGCGGTTTCTTCAGTAAGGATGCTATCATAGAGGCAGCATTCCTTTTCGGTGAGAACGGAGGTGGCTGGGTGTTGTATGCACTTTCAATTGCAGCAGCCCTGCTGACGTCTATCTATATATTCCGTCTGATCTTCATGACCTTCTTCGGTAAGCCACGCACTGCATACGGCGGTCATGAGGCCCATGCGTCCATGACTCTCCCTCTTTCCATACTTGCGATCCTTTCACTGGTATTCGGTGCTCTTACCATGGAAAGGTTCAACACCTTTGTCAGCGAGACGTTCGTCAACAATTTTGTACATATGGATATCCCGGCGCTTGCAGAACTTGGAGGATACCACCTTGCATCACATGCCGGACATGAGCCTCTCATAATACTCTGGATGCCTGTCATCGTCGGAATTGCAGGTTTGCTCATCGCCTACCTGATATACGGTCTCAGGGTCGTTAACATGGACAGGCTCGTCTCAAGGACCAATCCCATCTACAAACTCCTCTACAACAGGTACTACCAGAATGCTATCCTCACAAACTTCCTTTCAATTAAGGTCGTCTATGAGGGACTTGCTTTTGCAGGACGTGCCGTTGACACAGGGTTTGACTGGATCGTCAACTGGATCGGTGACGTCACTATCGATACAGGTGACGCTCTGCGCCAGCTACAGACAGGTGTTGTACAAAACTATGCAATGGTCGTAATTACAGGAGTAAGCCTCCTCGTAATACTTATTACAGTGGTCATGGAGGTACTCTGATGTTATTATCAATGATAGTGCTCATACCTCTGATATTCGCAGTATTGACACTACTCACAAAAACAAGAGAACAGGCAAGAGTAATGGCCCTGATTGCCACTGTATCCGTCCTGTTGCTCACAGTATACACGTACTTCAATTTTGACAGTACGACAGCCGCAACGCAGTTCGAGGAATTTTACTCATGGGTACCTTCCCTGGGCATAAGCTACCATCTGGGAATTGACGGAATATCTCTTCCATTGATACTTCTCAATGCAATAGTTATGCCAATGCTCATTCTCTTCACATGGAATGACGACAGGAAAGCACCCAACAGGTTCTATTCCCTCATACTGATAACACAGGGTGCTGTCCTTGGTGTGTTCTGTGCACTGGACTTCTTCCTGTTCTACGTGTTCTGGGAACTGACACTTATACCGCTCTTCTTCATGGTGAGTATATGGGGCGGTCCAAAGAAACACTACGCATCGATCAAGTTCTTTATCTACACCCATGTAGCATCACTTGTAATGCTTCTGGGCATATTCGGTCTGTACTTTGCAGCATGGGAAACAACCGGAACCCCGAGCCTTAGCATCCCGCACCTGCTCGCCCAGTTCCAGTTCATAGAATCCGGGATTACAAGGGACCTGATATTCCTTGCACTGCTGTTTGGTTTCATAGTCAAGCTGCCAGTGTTCCCGTTCCACTCCTGGCTACCGGATGCATACACAGAAGCGCCTACCGCAGGAAGCGTGCTCTTTGTACTGCTCAAGATCGGAGGATACGGTATCTTCAAGATAATGCTCCCGATGCTGCCATTCACAGCATCACCAAACCTGATGATAACTATAATGGGAGCTCTTGGTGCAGTCAGCATCCTTTATGGCGCTTTCCTTGCGCTAGCGCAGAAGGATCTCAAGAGAATGGTCGCTTACTCAAGCCTTAGCCACATGGGCTATGTAACATTGGGTGCAGCCGGTCTTGTATCCCTCTCCGTTTCAGGTGCGATGTTCCAGCAGTTCTCCCACGGACTGATCATGAGCATAATGTTCATGTCATGCGGTGTTATCAATAAGGCTACAGGCACAAGGATTATCAACGAGCTTGGAGGCCTTGCGCAGAGAATGCCGAAACTGGCTGTCATCATGGTGCTTGCATTCATGGCTTCACTGGGACTTCCGGGACTAACCGGCTTCATCGCCGAGTTCTCTGTGCTTGCAGGCAGCTTTGTGAACCTGCAGGGTTATGTGGTGATCGCATTGATGGCAATAGTCATAACTGCAGCATACCACCTGTGGGCTCTTCAAAGGGCTATGTTTGGTGTCTATAAAGAAAAACTGGGTAACGTGGTCGATATCAATGGGTACCAGACACTCGCAATGGGTGTTATTGCCATACTGATCTTGTACTTCGGACTCAATCCAAGCCCGGTGCTTGATATGATGTTAACGAATTCAGAACATATAATTGGCCTGATGGCCGGCATGGGGGTGTAAAAAATGGATCTTATGCTTTTTGCACCTGAAATAACGATGGTTGTCACAGGCCTGGCTGTACTGCTTATAGGCCTGTTCCTTCCTGTAGAATCCAAGAAAGTACTGGGTTACCTTGCAAGCCTTGGTATCATTGCAGCGCTATACTTAACTATAGCAAGCCTTGGAACAAATGCACTGGCCTTCTACGATACCTTATCTGTTGACGCTCTTTCGCAGTTCTTCAAGATAGTGTTCCTTGTAGTGGCTCTGCTCTTTTCCATAGCATCCATCAAGTATACCGAAGGTAGTGCTCATGTAGAGGAATTCTATGTGCTGGCTATATTTGCCACTATAGGGATGATGTTCGTGGCATCCGCCAACGACCTTATGGTGCTTTTCGTGGCATTTGAGCTTGCAAGTATCTCGACCTACGTACTCGCAGGTTTTGAGAAGAAGAACCCGCAGTCTCTTGAAGCTGCAATGAAATACTTCCTTATAGGTTCCCTCTCAGGTGCATTGATGCTCTTTGGTATCACCTTCCTTTATGGTGTTACGGGAACAACAAGCATACCTGGTATCGCAGCCAGTGGAGCAGCTATTGCAGCAAGCCCCATCGGGATCATCTCTGTGGTGCTTCTGATCGCGGGTATGGGTTTCAAGATAGCTCTTGTGCCTTTCCACATGTGGGCACCTGACACATATCAGGGTGCACCTCCGCTTGTATCTGCCCTGCTCGCAGCGGGATCCAAGAAGATGGGTATTGTGGCAGCCTTCAAGGTTTTCATAGTTGCCCTTATAGCACTCCAGGTACAATGGCAGATAGCATTCGCCGTCCTTGCAGTCATAACAATGACACTCGGAAACGTAGCGGCCCTTTCCCAGACAAGTGTCAAGAGAATGCTTGCATACTCTTCACTTGCACAGGCCGGTTACATCACAATGGCATTTGTTGTTCTCACACCAATGGCACTTGGCGGTGGCATACTCTATGCGCTGTCCCACGGCTTCATGAAGGCCGGAGCTTTCATAGCAACAGCTGCTGTCGTCTACATGGTACTCTCCGGGAACAAGGATGCAAAGGATCCGGACCATATTGACAACTTCAAAGGCCTTGGGCAGAGAATGCCTGTCACTGCGCTCTCAATGACGATATTTGTGTTTGCACTGGCAGGCATACCGCTCACAGCAGGTTACATGAGCAAGTTCGTATTGTTCTCCTCGACCATCCAGGCAGGGTTTGCATGGCTTGCGGTCATAGCTATAATTAACAGTGCAATCTCACTGTTCTATTATGCAAAGATCGTGAAATACATGTACTTCCTGCCTACCGAGGGAACAAAGGTATCAGAACCGCTTCCATACACCATTGCCCTTGTTGTGGCTGTAATTGGTGTGCTTGCGATTGGCTTCTGGCCTGAGCCCTTCATCTACTGGGCAATGGAAGCTGGGAAAGTATTACTTGCAGGAGGAATTTAAATGGCAGACTGTGATCTTTGCGGAGTAGCCCTCCCGACACTTATCCCTGTTAAGGTGTACAAACCTAAGTTCGTTCAGTCCTATCCTCAGGGTATGTGGCAGGGTCTTTGCGACCAATGCGTAGGTGCCGCAATAATAGCAAGCGAGGAGCATGCCAGGACCGGCACATGCGGAACTGCCGGTACATGTCAATTGTGTGGCTCCATTGAGCGCCTGTATGATGTGCCTATCATCAGGCCATCTTTTTCCAAGGGTTCAGAAAAAGATACTGCTTATCTCTGTAAGAGATGCCTCACTTCCATAGGGCAGGCCAAAGCAGAATGGGACCATGATAAGGCTACACACTCGCATGAACATATAACACACTGAGTCAAGTGGCCAGTTAGTGATCCGGTATAAGCCGGATCTTCTTTTTTATTGTAGAACTTCACGTTCAGTATATTAAATGATGGGAAATAAATATGTTAAAATTAGAAGACCTTTTATCTCTCTTCCCTTTCCATACAAAAATAGTCATTGCCTCTGGTCACAGCATCTTCTTTTAAATTTGCTGGTAATTCTTCCTTTGATGCTTTAGGGTATTGACTGCTTCCTGATGTGAACTCCTGCTTTAGGTCCCTTACGGTGATGTAACGTCTGTCTGAGATGTCCTGCAGGTCAGATATGACAGTTTCAGGAGCATTATGCTTCCTGGCATAATCAAGTATTTCCTGTTTCTTCTTAGGATAATCCATTCCCTGTAACGCTTCCTCAACAGCAGCAGCATTGCTTCTCATAAGCTCACCTCCAAACTTAAAGGGTGGGCTATAAAGAATAACAACGATTTTCCCATATCTGTTCTATTTCTCATTCTTTCCCCCCGATGAATCATCATCCTCCACAGATTGCCTGACTGCGCCTGATCGTCTCCCCTCCTGGAACTGATCTCTGATGTCAGATGGGCTATCATACACTCGATCCGATATATCCTGGAGATCTTCCATAATGTCCTCTGGAAGATTATGGCTTTTGGCGTAGTCGGGTATTTCTTCTTTCCTTCGCGGATAGTCGACGTCTTCCAATGCTGCCTGTATTGCAGCTGCATTGCTCCTCATAGTTTCACTTCCCCTTTGTTAAAGGTATTTCCCCATGTACTATATTCTATGTAGTATAGATAAATGCTTTTACAATACTGTCATACGGAATAAAGCAGCGTCTAAATCAATCGAAAGTCATGCCGGTATTTATGGTGCTTATAGTCTCCAAGGAATCCTGTTAGTTGCCTGAATGTCTTTGTTATTATCTGGCATGGCTCTTCAATGTAGTTTGATTCCGTTCCTAAGTTCTCATATTTCGCAATACTTAAATAAACTCCAGTCCCATATTACTTGGGGTAGGCAATACATTGCATCATATTGAAAATTAAAGGGGAGTGATAACTGTGGCTGTACCAGAGATGTTGTCAGTTAGTTCTATGGAAGGAGACAAAATCGTAAACGAAAAGGGTGAAAACCTTGGAGATATAAAAGATGTAATGATAGACATGCAGACAGGGTCTGTTGCTTATGTCGTGCTATCTTTTGGCGGTTTCTTAGGCATGGGGAACAAGTTATTTGGCGTTCCGCTTGAGACTATGACAAAGAAACCGGATGAACATGCTTTCATTCTGAATATTGATAAAGAAAGGCTTGAAAATGCTCCCGGATTTGATAAAGACCACTGGCCTGGAACCGAAGCTGGAGGGTCCTATGGGGAATACGTTACAAATGTGTACGATTATTATGGATATGAATGTCCCTACAAGGAAAATATCTACGGAGCGGGAAGAGGGGACCAGGAATTTGAAGAACCAGGCGGAAGAACATTAATAGACCCTCTGGGAAAAGCCAAAGCAGAGAGGGTCCATGCTCGCGATACGGCAGAATGCACTGTTGCAGGCGAGCCTGGTGATATATACAGTATACTCAAGAACGAGCATGACCGGGTACTGAACCTGTTCGATGAAGCCATTAATAATCGCTCAAAGGACACTTTTATGCAGATAAGGGACGAACTTAACTCTCACATGAGTGGGGAGGAAGAAGTCCTTTATCCTGTATTAAGAGACAGGGACAGGACTCATGATGTTGCTATGGAAGGCTACCAGGAACATCATGTTGCAAAGCTGCTGCTCTCGGAACTTGAAGTCATGGATGAGAAAAGTGACATGTGGGTACCGAAGATGAAGGTGCTGAAAGAAACTGTCAGGCATCATGTAAAAGAAGAAGAGAAGCAGATGTTCCCTGGTGCACAGAGAGAGATGAGCAAAAGTGAATCTCAGGAAGTTGCACGAAAATACTTGGACTTCAAGAACCATTACAGGGTATGATCACATACCCTTTGTATTTAGTTCATGATGTTTAAGATTATTTTTTAAAGGCATGATCATATAGATGAACTATCTTTTAGGAACAATTTCCCGGCACTATGATTCACAGTTCTTATATAAAGTCGGGTCCCATGTTATACTGGTGAGGTTAAATCAATTGCCTCATATCGAAAATTAAATGGGAGTGTTATGCGTGGCTGTACCAGAAGTACTATCTGCTACTACAATTGAAGGGGATAAGGTTGTAAACGAAAAAGGTGAAGATCTTGGGAACATAAAAGATATAATGATCAATTTGGAGGATGGATCAGTATCTTATGTTGTACTGTCATTCGGAGGGTTCTTAGGACTTGGGGATAAATACTTCGGAGTGCCCTGGAAGGCAATCCACAAGGATCCGGGCTCGCACAATTTCATATTGAATGTTGAAAAAGAAAGACTTGAGAATGCTCCCGGATTCGACAAGGATCGCTGGCCAGGAACGACGGATGAAGCTCACCGTGAATACGTAACAAGCATTTATGACTATTACGGATATGAGCAGCCCATGATCAGAAGAGGCACAGTTAATGAGGAAACAAGGGCACGGACTCATCTTGAGGAACCTGTGGTCATGTCCGGCAACGAATATGAGGAGACTTGGAAACGGAGCGAAAAGCGTGAGCCGGCAACTATGGGCGCAGAAGAAACAATGGCTGCATCACGCCAAGGAGAGATCATCGGTGCTGACACTACTGCCGGTATGGCTTCTTCAAGGACCACTGTCGTGAAAGAAGGCAGTATGACCCGTGAAAGCTATCCGAACACACACCGGGAGATATACCAGATACTCAAGGATGAACATGACAAAGTATTGAGCCTGTTCGATGAGGCTATCCGGAATGGTTCAAGAGATACCTTTATGCAGATAAAGGATGAACTTGACACACATCTAAACGGAGAGGAAGAACTCCTGTACCCGGTGCTTAAAAAAGAGAACAGGACTCATGATATCACCATGGAAGGCTATCAGGAACACCATGTTGCGAAAGTTCTGTTATCAGAACTGGATTCAATGAGTGAGAAAGATGAGATGTGGACTTCCAAGCTCAAGGTCCTGAGGGAGAACGTGAAGCACCACGTAGAAGAAGAAGAGAAAGAGATGTTCCCGGCTTCCCGGAAGGTTCTTAGTGAACAGAAGGCAGGAGAGCTTGCAGAACAGTATCTTGCTTTCAAGGATAAATACAGGGCTGCTCACGGCAGAAGATAAGGCCTATAAGCATAGAAAAATGCAGGGATAGTATATCCCTGATCTTTTTTACTTTTTTGTTAATAAAAATCTTCATGCTCAATAGAATGCATAGTAGATTATACTGGTTATTGCCATGCTGGCGATTCCCATAACTATTCCTCCCATGGTGTACGTCTTCAATATTTCGGGTGTTTCCATATCGGCGAGGTCCCCTAATATCCAGAAGAAGGGATCATTAAAGTGAGAGATAAGGAACGTTCCGGAAGCCATTGAGAAAAGCACTATCTCGGCAGGCAATCCCAGTTGTGGCATAATAGGTATCACTAATGCTGAAGCAACGAATAATGTTACCATTCTTGAGCCCTGCACGGTCTGGATAGCTGCTCCTATAAGGAATGGTATGAACAAGACAGGTACGCTTGAAGTGATCAACATATTGCCAAGTGCTTCGCCAACACCTGCCAGTACGAGGGTTGCTCCAAGAGCCCCTCCTCCACATATATCCAGCATTACCAGCCCACTCCTCCTGATGCCCTTCTCGATCCATGCCCGCACATCAGCAGCGGCGAATTTCCTTGTTGGCAATATCATTGCAACCACAGCCCCGGACATCAGTGCCATGCCAGGGTTCCCTATAAAATAGAACACATCTGCATGTGTGGTGATGCGCATAAGGATAAGTACGACCGGGATGATGATAGGTGCATAGCATGCTACCCTGGTGGGAAGAAGACTCACAACAGCAGGGTCTTTTGCAGGAGTTGTGTATCGGAAATAATCTCCCTTTATATTCATTTTGAATACTTTCATTATGTAAAGATACCCTACCAGTGACACAAACACAGCAATAAGGGTCCCGGTGACCAATACTCTTAATGCACTAATTTCAGTTGTGGGCCCTACGTCCCTTACAAAGGCGTAAATGCCGGGTGAAGGATATACCAGCCCGAAGGAGACCATGGTCCCCAACGCCAAAGCACCTTCCGTCACACCTTTCTTCAGGTTGAGCTTCTCGCTCAGGTCTTTGGCAACAGGGAGGAATATGATGAAGGCCAGTATCAGGCACATCATAGGCACTGCAAACATGAATCCCAACAGGAAGAGTGCCAGTACAGGTTTTTTGAATATCTTTATAATATCATCTGCGATTATCGAGGTGGCACCGCTTCTTTGCAGTATGATCCCGATTATGCTTCCGGCAGTAACGACAATTGCAAATTCCGCAAATATGCTGCTCATGCCTGCTGTAATCGCATCCATTGTTCCTTCGGCCTCACCTGCAAGCAGGCCCACCAGCATAGATGCAGCAATCAGACTCAGGAAGGGATGCACTCTCAAACGTGCGGTAAGGATTAAAATAAAAATCAAAGCTACTATGAAGATAGTTATTGGCCCCATTGATACCCCATCTATTCTAACTTACGCTATGTTATTTAAACCAGATGGCTATCCAAAAAACGTTGCTATTATTTTTGCACTAATACAAACCTTCCCATGGTATAGCATCAGTAGAACAGGAAGTATATCGTGGCTGTCATAAACAGACTGCTGATTCCCATTATTATGCCTCCGGCAGTGTAGGTTTTCAGTATTTCTAAAGTTTCCATTTCAGCGAGATCCCCGAATATCCAGAAGAAAGGATCATTAAAGTGGGAGATAAGCAGCGTCCCCGAGGCCATTGAGAAAAGCACTATTTCGGCAGGCAGCCCCAGTTGTGGCATCACTGGCATTACCAGTGCCAGGCTGACAAGCATCGTCACGACCCTTGAGCCCTGTACACTCTGGATCGCAGCTGCAATAAGGAACGGGATAAACAAGACCGGCATGTTCACTCCAAGCAGGAGGTTCCCTATTGCCTGTCCGGCCCCTGTCAAGGCAAGCGTTGCTCCAAGAGCCCCTCCACCGCACATGTCCAGAAGCACCACTCCTCCTCTTCGGATGCCTTTCTCTATCCATTCCCTGACCTGCACAGAGGCAATTCCCCTTGTCGGGAGCACCATTGAAAGTATAACACCAATCAGAAGGGCAACATTAGGAGTACCTATGAAGTCAAGAGGAGGAATCGCTATAAAAATTCCAGCAAGAATGAGTATTATCGGAACAACAAGAGGTGCATATGAAGCTATCCTGCCGGGTGAATGTTTCATGCTCTCCTGTTCCTTCTCTTGAGGTGTATTCATCTTTTTATTGTTGTTGCTTTCCTTGTTCTCTTCAAGTCTGCAGAACCTGATTGCATAAAGGTAACCGATAATTGAAACTGTAAAGGCGATGATAAATCCCGTAAGCAGTACTTCCGTACGTACTATACCCAGCTCGACCATGGCCGGATAGACCACAGGTGAAGGATATACCAGACTAAAGGATGCCAATGTTCCAAGCCCAAGAGATGTTGCAGCAACTCCACGCGGCGAACTCAGCTTGGTGCTTATTTCCCTGGCAACCGGGATGAATATCACATACGCAAGTATGCAGCACATAAGAGGTACTGAGAATATGAAACCCAGCATGTTGAGCGAGAGGAATGGCTTTTTTGACAAACTGATGATATCCTCTGCTATAAGTGCAGTCCCGCCTGTCCTGTGAAGTATGGTTCCAATGATACTGCCTGCAGTTATCACAATAGCAAACTGGGCGAAGACCCTGCCCATTCCTGTGGAAATAGCATCCATTGTCCCTTTAGCTTCGCCTGCAAGCAGACCTACCAGTAGCGAGCCGGCAATCAGGCTAAGGAAGGGATGTATCCTCAATCGTGCAGTAAGTATAAGGATGAATGCCAGTGCAATAAAAAAAATTATAAGCGGGTTCATTGTTCGGAATAGCCTTAAGTATTTTGTTTACTTAAAGCCAGCCCTTAAAAAAGTTAACGTGAACTTCGCTCTTCCACGTACAACAGGTAAAGGCAACTGTTTTCTCTCATCTCCATGAACCCCTGGGTCTCGGAGATGCCTGCCTTTTCAAGTAAGACCTTCTTCCAGGATTCTGGAGGAAGTGCAATCTCTCCTGTATACGCTTTGGCGCCTATCTGGGCATATTGCAGGGGTTTGCCATCTATCTTGATTCTTTTTGCCACTTCTTTCCTGTAGGTCTGATGCATCATGCATGCGCTGTGAGCTGCTGATGGCTGTATCGTGTGATTGTAGTGGTCTGTGGCCTCAACATGCACAGGATTGAAGTTGCCTATGCGTTTGATATACTCCCTTATAGCTTTGGAGAACGGGCATATATTGGTGACGAACCCGTATTTGCTTATCTGCTCTATGCTCTCAAAGGACGAGAATACAGATTCACCGCTGGCGACAGCTTTTGCAAAATCGTCCCAGGTCTCGTATTCTTCCTCAGGTACGGATTTGGCAAGTGATTCAGCCTGGCCGACCATATAATTAGTAAATCCTTCCACGCCCTGTTTATCTGAGATATCCTCAAAGAACAGGAAGACGGAAACATCAACAAAAGGATTGGATTCAATATTCTCTGCCATATTATCACCCTTAATCGACTACTTCCTCACCAGCGCTCTTTCCTTTTACTATAATGGCGAATACGCATGATGCGCTGCGAAGGATACTTTTGATGTGGCGTTCATCCACATTTATCCTTGCAAGATTCTCAGGCACCATTTTCACATCTCCTGTCATGCCTTTGTTTGCAAGCTGCAGGCATTCAAGGGCCTGTTTAGCGACTGTGACATTATTGGCCGCGATCTCCCTGAATCTCTGGTGAGTGATGCAGTAATTGGAAACCGCTGAATCCCTGATGCGATTATTGTAACTATCTGCAACGTCGGTGTCTGAATCGGGAATTGGCCCTATCCTGGAGATGTATCTTCTCATTGTAGGTGCCATGGGACAGGTCTTCAGTGCATAGACATATCCAATAACATCCCCGTCCTTGTCAATAATGGCAAGATCGGTAAGTACGTTAACTTCTCCTTCTACGGTAAGGGATGTCCTTCCCTCTTTCATTGCCACGTTAAAGGCGGGCCAGCCTACATAAGCTTCTTTTCCCATCCTTTCGGCATAACTTTCACCTACACGGAGCCAGTATTCTACAACACCCTCCGTTCCTGCTTTGCTGACCATATCATCAACAAGTGAATATATTGCAATGTCCATCATGGCTATGGTTCTCCTTATTCGTCTCTCACCATTCTATCTAAATATACTATATTTATATATTAATTGCACTGATTGTTTTTATTCTTTGCTATTGAATTATGCATATTATATTAAAATCGCATTATTTTTTTGACCACTGGAATTCCGGGTTCCCCGGGTAGAGCATTGATGTTGTCATATTATCTTCTGATATCACTTTCTCAGCTTCTTCAACAGAACCCACGCCTATTTCAAAAACCTCCTCTCCCGTTACGTTATACCTGAGCATTATCTGCCCGTTCCCTGGTTTTAGCAGCTGGACAAAATCATTTCCGGGAGAATCTATGCCAGTCTCATATCCCAATTGGCTTTTCGCAGTCCATCTGCAGAGCTCAGCGCACACGTTATCCTCGTTCAGGGGCTGGTCAACGGATGACAGGCTTGCAGACAGCGTAGCAGTGCTTGTGATAATGGGATGTTCAGCATGATCTTCAGCGCAGGCTGGGATGTGTTGTTCTTTTTTCTCAGAAACCTTGCTCCTGCTAAGCTGTGAACGACACTTCATGTGGAAATGGCTATCTTTCCCCTTCCCGCCATCTCTGGACAGGACGTGCAACATTTTCACAAAAGATGTTCCACGCTCCCTTTTTTCGGGTGATGCCCTTTCAAGATGTTGTATCCATTGGTTTTTCATGCAGGATCAGTTTGTATGATTTGTTTACTTGTTCACCTGTTTATCAGATCAGGAGAGCATTTTTCCGATAGATTCCCTGAGCTTATCAAGAGAAGCCGGATCAAGCAGGAGAAACATGTCTCCATAGATGGTATTCAATCCCTTCCCGTCACCGGCGTCATGAACCATGAACATCGTTTCAATATTCAGCAACTCGTCAGGTTCATTCTCTATCAGTGAGGAAGCTCTTTTAAGAACATTCAGTATCGTTCCTATGACTATCTCCGGGGTGCTATGGCGCACTGTCATATCAAGGAAAGATGTAAGAGCCCCTATATAGGAGCCTGCAAGTATATTTCCCAGTTCGGCAAGTGCAGATTCATGCATTGTAGGATCATTGGCCTGTTCAGATTCGCCAAGCATAAGGCTGCTCAGGAGCACAGCATTGTTAAATTCGAATAGAAGCAGGGCAACGCCTCTGAGTTCTCCTTCGATCTTTAACATGACCCCTGCCATAGTGATAGATTCGGGAATCAGCATTGAGACCTTTTCATGCTGCAGCATTCCCACGTCTGAGAGGTTTAGCCTTACATTACGGCTCACGAGTTTTGAAAGGGAGGTTGTTGCATTTCCCATCCCTATGCTTCCGATCTCTTTGAGCGCGTCAGTCTCAAAACTGTTCAACATATCCATACTATACCTCACTACTTTTATTCAGGCTCAATGACTAATTTTTCATTCTCTTCGCTTTGTTCCATGTAGAACTTCTCTCCGACGTAGAAGCGAACATATTCCTCCCTGCCGCCCTTTACGATACGTATTCTGGAATGCATGATATCTGCAAGATTGAGGAAAAGCCCTTCAAATCTGGAAACAATTTTTTCTTCATGTGCTGGTTTATTGAGGAGGCCTATAAGGGTAATCTCACTGGTGCTGAACCTTTCGACCATTTTTGATACGAACTCGTAGATCTCCGTTTCTCCCTCACTGACTATAAGATGTGTAAGAGGCTCAAATATTATGGCGCAATCTTTGGGCAATTTGCTTGTGAGGTCGAAGAACTTATCGAGCTCTGTAGCCGGTAATTTAATTATTCCACCGTCTTCTGAGATCGTTTTTATAGTGGGTGAGATCTCGATGAACTTCATAGCACCGACATCCATGAGGTCGGCCAGCTTTTCCTTATAAAGATTTGTCCGTGGCTGGGTGGAAACAAGTACTGTGTTCACTGTCTCTCCATACAACCTGAGGCATATTTCGATAACTGCATCCTCATATCTCATATGAGGGGCATATTCAAGCAAAGTGGACCGTTTGAACAGATTTGCAGTCTGTTCAAACTCTGCAAAAACACCTGCCCTGTCATTCATGGGGCATTTATCGATCTCTTCTTCATACCTGATGCATGTGTCTAGTACATCACAGTCCATGCATGATGTCATGCCTTTGTCAACAACGCACTCATATATCAGGCATTTTTCTTCTGCATGCCTGTTCTTAGAAATGCATCCCGGACACTTCTCACTTTCATACATCTCACAAAGGGAACATTTCTTTGCACATGCGGATTTCACGACCTGGTTCTTCTGGAAAACCATTCCTTCAAGAAGGAAATCCCCAAGTTTCTCCCGGGGAATGGTCCTGAAAGCAGTGAACATCATAAAGCCTGCTGCTGCAAATATGCTGGTATATACCGCACTCCAGAAACCCAGATATATAAGAATGGTTTCAGAAACTGTAGGGTCAGGTATACTGACTGCCACAGAAGGGAATATGGATGTGGTTATGAGGAATATAGCTGTGAGTGCAAGAAGCAGCCATGCGATGGACCCTTTCTTAGTCTCATAATATACCCTGACCCAGAAGTAAATAGCTGCTATCCCTGCTGAAAGTGAGATAGAGATGAATAATATGTATACCAATGTGATATCCGGGGTTAACATTTTGCCGCCACCTTAATTCCTCATCAGATGCTGATATGTATTTATATTTATATGTTAATATATTTTTTGCCTTTTAAGAGCACTTTTCACTATAAGCTCGCCATTATCTGTGTCCAGGATTATCGTACGTCCATAGTTCTCGCCTGTATCTTCTGCGACCAGCGGGATCCTTAGTTTCTTCAGGATTTCCTTGGTTGCAGTGACATTCCTCTCTCCAATATTGAGCTGGGTGGTTGAGCTGAAGGAAAACATTCTAGCTCCTCCTGCGATTTTAGCTTTGATGGCACTCTTTGCGGCGCCTTCCTTTACCATACATTCTACGAGATAGGGTATACCTGTATCAGCAAACTTTGCAAGATTATCCTTTGCTCTTGCATTTTCTATACTTGGAAGCATTATATGCACCATTCCGCCGACACAGCTGCTTTTATCGTACATGGCAACACCTACGCACGACCCCAGTCCAAGAGTCGTTATTTTAGCAGGTTTTTTTGCTACCGCGCTGTCTGCCATTCCTACGATTATCATGATATTCAGGTACGCATTTTGTTGATCCTGTCAAGGATGTTCCTCATGGAGGCTGCATCCAGCAGCATGTACATGTCACCGCTCAGGCTATGGTACTCATCTTCAGCTTCTATCTCAAACAGCGCGGTCAGCCCAATGATATGATCTACTTTTCCGTTGAGGTATTTTCCGCACTTTTTCAATAGGTCTTCAGGACTGCCTTCTGCCAGTACGGGCAATGAAGGTGTTACTGACATGTCAAGGAACTTTGAAAGAGCAGTACAGTAGGTACCTGCCAGGATATTTGCCACTTCTATGACAACTGAATTCCTCATGTAAGGATCATCTTCGTATTCTGTGTGTGCAAGCATCATCTCTGATAGTACTTCCGAATGCCTTTTATTCAACATGAGTATGAAACCGCCGTTCAGGTCACCTATTACCTTGACTATGGCTCCTGTCTTGCTATGATCCTCATGATCTGAAATACTGTCTGGGTCAAGGGATGTGAGTTCAGAGGCACTGACCTTGATCGTTTTTCCAATCAGTTGAGAAAGAGCTGTTGTGGCGTTTCCCATACCAATGTTCCCTATCTCATTAAGCGCGTCATAATAGAACTGGTCAAGTATTATTTTCATATTCTACCTCCTTCAGTTATACCATATCGTTAATTCTTGTAAGGATCCTGTCCATTGATTCAGGATCGAACAAAGTTAGTAGGATACCTTCCATCCTGTTTTTTTCCATTGTGAAGAAGGTGTCAAAGAGAAATGTGTACTCCACGTTCCTACTCATTTCAATGAGTATCTGGTCCATGATGGCACCAAGCATGTCATAGGTCTGCATCGGAGGTGAGATCTTGAAATTCAGTCCCAGGAATTCAGAGAGTGAGCTTACGTAGGAACCTGCCAGGATATGTCCCACTTCCTCTATGAGGGATTGGTTCATGGAGCTCAGGATATCCGGAGCTTCTTCGCCGGTAATTGTGGTGCATATCGTTTCGGCGGTGTCCCTGGATAGCAACATCATGATGTAACCGTTAATGTCTCCGTCCAGATGCATAATCACTCCCGAGACCACCGTATCAGCGCCGCCGGCACTCTCCGGTACTTCCTCTATCTTCTCTATCTTTAGTTCTGGAACTTCTATACTGATCTGCTTGCCTATCATCTTTGAAAGGGAGGTCACAGCATTACCCACGCCTATATTGACTATTTCCTTCAAAGCACTGGCCTGCAGCTCAGTCAATTCATCCATCCTGCCTGTCATGTTTTTTTCCTCTGTATCCGTTTTTGATTTGCCTGGTTCTGTCGGCCCTTGGTCATTTGCAGTATATTCTTTCTTTTGCATTGAAAGGTCTGAAGCGGTCTTTGGAGGGTCCAAGGAGTGTTTCCGTTTTTCCCATGACAAAGAATCCATTCTCATTCAGTCCTTCGTAAAAGTCCATGTACAATTTTTCCTGCAGTTCTTTTTCAAAATAAATAGTGACATTCCTGCAGAATATGATGTCAAATCCCTTGATCTTCGGGCCTGATATCATGTCATGGGACTTGAAGTGCGTCATCTTTTTGAGACTGTCTATTACATGGTACTGGTTTCCCTGCTGTACAAAATACTTTTTCAGGAACGTGGGCCCCACATCTTTCATTTCAATGTCGCTGTAGACACCCTGCTGGGCCTGCTGAAGGCTTGCCTTGTCTATGTCAGTGCCTGTTATCGATATATTGTATCTTTTGAGATTAACTCCCAGAATGTGGTCCAGAAGCATTGCAATGGAGTATGCTTCCACTCCTATGGAGCAACCGGCGCTCCATATCTTTATGGATTTGAGAGGACTGCTGCCTTTCGACTTGATCACGGCAGGGAGTACTTCTTTTTCCACGATGTCATATACCTCTGTGTTACGGAAGAAGTTCGTGACATTGACAGTCAGCGTATCCATGAGTACAGCACGCTCACCATCATTCTCTTTCAGGAGCTTTACATAATCCCCATAATTATTCGAGCCAGAAGCTCTCAGTCTCACATCGATTCTCCTTTTAAAATGGGAATCCTTATAGTACTCACAGTTAAACCCGAGTTTGTCTTTGATCACGTTCTTGAGCATTGCAAAATCGGCATCCTCTTTCGTAACATGTTTCTCAGCAGTCTTAAGCATTTAAACCTCTTGGAATTCTATGCTAACTTTGTTTCCGTCTCTCAATGGTGTTGTAAAACGGGCGGGGGTACCGTTAACAAAGAGCTTGATGCTTTTTCCTACAAGCTCTTCTCTGTTTATGTCCATGAACTCAAAAAGATCTGAAAGGATAGGGTTTTCATAAGCCCCTTCTTTTACTGTGATAGCATCGCCGTCAAACACTCTTTCAGAAAGTTCTGCCTTCTTTCCATTAACCGTTATAGAACTATCGTGGCCGTTGAATGTCACTTTTTCACCGTTGAGTGTCACACTGGTACTTCTCCGGTTCTCAGGCACCTCAACAATATCATCAACGGTCCAGAAGGCTTCACATTTTTCTATCTGCACCTTATCCCCGTTCTTGATGATCATGCTGGGAAGATCAACAGGTTCTACCACATTCCCGTTCAGCATGACTGATAATTTTATTCTGTCAAGGAGTTTTGGCTTCTTATTCACCGTGACCTGCATCTTGTCAGTGATATCGGCACATGCTAACTGAATAACTTCTTTCAGTGTGACGGGTTCGATAATGACTTCTGACCTGTCGGGCACATTATCCTCAGGTGAAGCTATTTTTCCATTTATATGAATAGGGGTCATCTGTCTGGCTACTTTATCATTGACAGTAATATCTGTAAACGCATTCATCTGCATTTTGGATATGAGCTCCCCGACCGTTATGCTTGCATCCCTGCCATCAGAAGGCGGTTCAAACTCTATTCTGGAACCCTTGTGAACCGGGTCCCCCAGTTTTGCTCTTTTTCCATCTAGCAGGACGCTGGCATGCTTCCCGGCATCTCCTTCAATGGTTATGAACTGAGAGTTCACTTTGAGTGTAAGGGCAAGCCCGGGGCGCGGATAAAGTCTTTTTATGTGTGTGGCCACAAGAGCGTCCATCACCGACAGGCCATTAAGTGCCATTAGATGCACGGTTGTGTTATTGACTGTCAGCTCTGTGAATTCAATGCCCGTCTTGCGGATAGCTGTCAGGGCTATGCCAAGAGGTGTTATCATATCGGCGCCAGTGACTTTGCCAGTAGTGTCCCTGAATGTATCTATCATCGCAGGAAGGCGTGCTCCTATTCGCTGCACAGGAACTCCCAGGTGCACTGAAAGCCGCTCTTTGAGCTTAACTGTCTGTGATCCTCCTCCGACAAGGACGACTGCACGTGGGGACTTTCCATTTATTGCGAGTATCTCGTTTGCTATGTGCAGAGCGAGTTTGTCCACCTCCTCGCCAATAACAGAGATCACTTCTGCAGCCTGTATCCTAATGACATTGCCAAAAAAGTCCTTAATCTCTATAATATCACATGTGGAGACTGTTTGCTTGATCTCTTCGCCCTTTTTAAAATCGAGCAGGTAATGGTCACAAATAAAATCCGTTATTTCGTCCCCTGCCTCTGCAACCATGCCATAGCCTATGACAGTTCCGTCATTGGTTACAGCAATATCTGATGTGCCTGCCCCTATATCTACAAGTGCTATGTTCAGTTTGCGCATATCCACCGGGATGGCAACACTCAGTGCAGCTATCGGCTCCAGGGTGATACTCGAAACTTCCATGTCGCACCTGGCAAGCACCGCAAACATACTGTTAATAACGGCTTCAGGCAGAAAGGTTGCAAGGACCTCTATTGAAATTGAGCTTCCACTGTGTCCTGTTATGTTCGATATCCTCTGTCCGTCAAGCTCATAGCCGATAACTGAATAACCTACACAGTTAAACCGTTCGCCAGCATCTATTTCAGTGCTGGCTCTTGCCACGGCTTCGAATTCGATCTCTGACACATCATTCTCAGTGATCTCCCTGTAAGGCAGGTCAATAGACAGTTTTGCTTTAGATGTTTTAAGGGCCCTGCCGGCAACTGCCACACAGGCCCGTGTGAGTTTATACCCTATCTCTTTTTCGAGCTCGGCTTTTACTTTTCTTACGACCTCTGCAACCTTTTCCACATCGTGGATCTGCCCGTCATGCATACTGCGCTCTTCATGTTCGCATATGCATGCGGCTTTCACTTCCAGAGGCTCTCCTTCAACAATGAGCCCCACAACAGTCCTGGTACCTATATCCAGGGCAAAGTGGGAATTGTTCATCTCATCCCATCATCTTTTTCATGATCGCAGCCATTATAACGTCGCTTGCCTCAGGTTCGAACAGCATGTTGAACTCGTTCCTTGAGTTTGTGGACGGTATATAGCATTCTCCTTTAACGACTATGAACTCGTCAGCAAGCTGCCCAATCTCCTTCTTGATAAAATCAGTCACACCTTCCATATTCACATCCATCCGGGGGTCTCCGATCGCAAGGTTGATCCCGAGGAACTCATTGACCACACGCATGTATGAGCTACAGAGCCGCACTCCCATTTCACGAAGTTTGCGGATTTCCATCTCTTCTATCTTTGTGGTCGTCCCTATAGATTTTTTTAAAAGGAGGTCGGAGAATGAAAGTGCTGAGAACTTTGGTAAAAGGATCAGAGTTCCTCCGGTCACATCTCCTGAAATACTGAGGTGAATACCTACAACGCTCTTCTGCTTTCCATTGGAGGCCCTGGAGATGATCTCATCCAGCGATAGCATCTCTACAACAGGGATGTCTATCTTTACCTCTCTGCTGACCATTTTGGAGAGAGCGGTTGCCAGATGACCCATTCCGATATTCCCTGCTTCCTGGAATGCTCCTTTTGTCATTTCGTCCATTTCAGTCATTTTATACCCTCATCATATCATATCAAAGTTGCAATGTCAAGGATCAGTGCAACGCTTCCATCTCCAAGGATGGTAGCACCTGCAAATCCCCTTGTGTTCTTCAAAAGTTTATTGTCAAGAGTCTTGATGATTACTTCCTGCTGTCCCAGAAGCTGATCAACAACAAATCCAATATTGCTGCCCATTCGTTCCACAACGACCACTATAAGGTTCTCTTTCTTCTCAGCCTCTCCCGGGCAATCAAGAACATCGCGCAGCCTCAGCAGCGGCAATACCTCTCCACGTAGCAGGATGACCTCTTTTCCCTCAATTGTCTTTATGTCCCTGGCCTTTATGCCCACGTCCCTAACAACATTTGCAAGAGGTATTGCATACGTTTCTCCTGCAATAGTCACCATCAGGGACTGGATGATCGCAACAGTCAGGGGCAGTTGCAGTTTGATGGAGCTTCCCTGGCCCGGCACCGAGCTGACCTTTACAGTACCTCCAAGTGCTTCTATCTTAGTTTTGACCGCATCCATGCCGACTCCCCTGCCGGAGACATCGGTGATGGTCTTCGCGCCGCTGAAGCCAGCCACGAATATAAGGTTAAGTGCATCCGTGTCAGAGAGCTTATCCACTTCTTCGCGGTTCATTATTCCCTTTTTAACCGCAATGTCTCTCAGATGCCCAGGATCCATACCTTTTCCGTCATCCTGCACCTCTATGATTACACTGTTCCTCTGCCTTGAAGCGGAAAGACCGACAAAACCAGCGACAGGTTTGCCGAGTTTTATGCGTTCTCCAGTAGGTTCGATACCATGGTCTACGGCATTGCGCAAAAGGTGGACAAGCGGGTCTCCGATCTCGTCAAGCACAGTTCTGTCAAGTTCTATCTCCTTCCCTTCGATGACAAGGTCCACCTGTTTACCTTCTGATTTTGCAAGATCCCTTATCATTCGCGGGAACCTGCTGAACACCTGGTCGATAGGCACCATCCTGGCTTCCATGACCTCGTTCTGTATCTCGTTGGTCAGGCGGTCCAGGTTGGCAAGAGATTCATCAAGACTCTTGGCATTGATATCGGAAGCAAGCTGGTTCAGTCTGATCTTATTGATTATCAGTTCACCCACAAGATTCATGAGATTGTCAAGGCGCTCAATGTTGACCCTGACGCTCTGGATACTTTTTACAGATTCTGATCTCTTGACACCTGAACTACATTTCTGTGACTCTCTTGTGTCTTCTTTTATCGTGGATTCGGTTTCGTCATTTTCACATGCATACAAAGCTGAGATATCAATGGCCTTGATCTCCGATATCTTTGTAATTACTTCCGTAATTCTGGCATCATCCTCTTTTGTGGCAAAGACGACAGAAAACTCAAAGCCGAACTTCTCATCCTCCAGGTCTGCTTCTGATGGCATGCACTTAATGATCTTTCCCATCTTTGACAGGTTTATGAGCACAAGCGTGGATCTTGCTGACTTCAGTACACAGGATGGATCCAGCATGACCTTTAATTCAAGTATCCTGTTCCCTTCATGGTGTGCAGTCTCAATGTCGGCATTTTCAGATTCTGACAACTGAATGTGCATTTCTGTTTCATGGGCCGGCTTTAAGTTTTCCTGTGTATTTATTGAGACTGTTCCTGCAAGGCTGCTTGCAATGTTACCTGTTGCTTCAACAGCACAAAGAGCGCCTTCCATGGCTTGCGTAAGTGTGGCCTGCAGGTGGGATATGTTAACCTCCCCTCCGGTGTCCACGCTCTCGACAAGGGCTTCAAGTGTATCCAGGCACTCAAAAAGTATATCGATAAGGGAGTCACTGACAGCCACCTGGCATTTGCGTACCATGTCCATCAGATTTTCCATCTCATGGGTAAGTTCTGCGATGGTGCTGAATCCCATGGTAGCTGACATTCCTTTGAGGGTATGTGCAGAGCGGAACATCGTGTTGATGTATTCGATCTCCAGGGGGTTCTGTTCAAGCCCGAGCAGAGACTCATTCAACTGTTGGAGATGTTCTTCAGACTCTGCCTTGAAAATATCCTTATATTCGGACATATCCATGTCTGTTCACACCCCTCTCAATTTCATTGTAATCATGTAGGTCATCATTGTAATCCCCAGCTTATCTTAGCATATGGACTATCTCGCTTGATACTCTTTCAAGGCTCACTGTACTATCTGAAAGCCCGCGCTGGACAACCGCTTTTGGCATACCATAGACCACACAGGACTTCTCATCCTCTGTTATCACCTTGCCGCCGGCTTTCTTTATCTCTTCGGCCCCATCCGCCCCGTCTGCCCCCATTCCGGTGAGCACTACCGCCAGTATGTTTTGTCCGTAGAGCGGAACCAGGGATTTGAAAAGGATGTTCGCACATGGCCTGACACCCTGCTCACGCGGATTCTGGTTAAGGGAGACAACTTCTGATGTGCGTCCGCTTATGCTCTTCTGTACTATCTCCATGTGGTAGTTTCCCGGAGCAATGTACACAACGCCTGGTTCAAGCACGTCTCCATCCTTAGCCTCACATACCGTAAGTTGTGACTGCATGTCCAGCCTCTGTGCCATGGATGCTGTAAAACCTGCTGGCATGTGCTGTACAATGACAACTGGTACCTTCAGGTCTGCGGGCAGTTTGGGAACTACCTGCTCAAGTGCCCGCGGTCCTCCGGTTGAGGAAGCTATCGCAAGTATCTTCTGGTTTGAAAAGTGCTTTTTCCTTGAGTCTTCGGGAGGCTTTGCAGGTATACTTAGCTCTTTTTTTGCATGGTTTCCTCTGGAATTCACATGTTCTTCCATAAAGCCTAGCTTTTTAAGGTCCACTTTAGATGCAATTTTGACTTTTAAGCGGATGTCATCAGCTATATCCATTATATTCAGGCTGATATTGCCGGAAGGCTTCTGGATAAAGTCTACAGCTCCATATTCAAAAGCATTCAATGTTCTTTCTGCAGACTTCGGATCAATGGCCGTGAGCATTACCACTGGAGTCGGACACTCACTCATGATATATCCGAGTGCGTGCAGCCCGTCAAGTGTTGGCATCTCTACGTCAAGAGTGACCACATCAGGCCTGAGCCTCTCAACTTTTTCTACAGCTTCGAGGCCGTTCCTTGCTGTTCCTATCACTCTGATCTCCTGATCTTCTGAAAGGATGTCAGAGATAACTTTACGCATCAGCGCCGAATCATCGACTACAAGGACATTGATCGTCATTTACATTACTTTTCCGATAACTTCCAGGACCTTTGCGGCATCAAAAGGCTTCACTATGAAATCAAGGGCGCCACTTTTGAGAGCATCAGTAACTACTGACTGCTGCCCAATGGATGAGCACATTACCACTCTTGCAGAAGGGTCCATTTGCATTATTTTCTTTAATGCGTCTGTTCCTTCCATGTTTGGCATAACGATGTCCATGAACACCAGGTCCGGTTTGAACTGGGGATATTTCTGGACAGCATCAAGTCCGTCAACACATTCAGCCACGACCTCATGACCATTCTTTTTCAGAATATCCTTGATGACCATGCGCATAAATGCGGCGTCGTCCACAATCATTATTTTTGCCATTTTGTCTGTATCTCCCTTTATATTATGTGTGTAACCATTACACAGTTATAATTATTATATGGCTTTAATTGCCATGTTAATATATAGATGATTATATAATATATTAATTTATTGATTAAACTTTATCCTTAAGGACCTCTCCTTTTAATCTGATTTTCTGTGGCAGGTTCAGTGCTTCGCTCAAAAAAGATATATCTTCAAATATCAGTGGCCGGTCCAACTTTGACCAAATGGATTAGTTCTTTTAAGGAGTCTATATGTTGTTCATAACCCTCCTGGTTTGCAATAGGTATGGGGAACAAATACTCTGATTGGGCCCTTATCCGGAACGCTTAAATGTACCATTTTCAATCTATGCAAAATCCTCATAGGAGGCATATATCAATAATTGCAACTACAGATCTCTTTCTCGTAGTTACCTTTCAAATCTGGTTGACCTATGATGATCTTTACAAGCCGCTAATTTGCTATTGATAAAAGAACAAGTAGTATAACAAATCTCACAAGTACGCTTATGCCTGTTGAAAAAGTTACTATGCCTATGCCTGTCCTTGCACCGAATATGGAAATGTACCTGGGTAGCAGGGTTCGGATACTGAAGATGGGGAGCATGAACATGCTTCCAAGCATGAGCACGATCATCGCCTGCAGGGGTGATATTCCGTTGTTGCCTAGCATCGGTCCAAGCAGCGATATCCCCAGGATGGGGCTTGCAACGAAACTTGTGAGGGGTACTATGCTTTCAGGAGGGATGCCGAATATATCTGCAAGGGGCAGAACACTGAAAACCTCAAATGCACCCCTGTCCCGGAGGTAGAATACCAGTGTTGTCATTGCAAGATAGATCACGGCAATCTTTGTGAATAGCTTCTTATTCTTGGTAAGTGACTTTTTGACAGCTTCTTTGAGGCTTACTTTCTTGTCGGTGATAGTTTCCTCGAACTTACACGGGTTCTTTTTCAGGAGCAGCTTACTGAGGACAATGACAGTGCTCACTTTAACGATCGCTGTCAGTATGAAGACCGCCACATAGAAGCCACCCACGACCGGACCGAGCGCAGGCAGTACTATCGGTATCTGGTAAGTAAAGATCTCCCTTAGGTATGCAGGAGTACTGTTCATTACAGCGCAAAGGGCTGCCTCGCGGTTGTTTATACAACCGTTATCCCGGAAATTGACCACCATGGTATTAGCTGCAACAGTAGATCCCATGGATACCACAAACGATGAAGCGCATGTGTCCGGCAGGTTAGTGAACCTGAATACAGGACTTGCAAAACGCGATAATTTCTGCATCAGGCCCAGTTCTATAAGCACAGCGGTCCCGAACAGTCCTATGAATATCACTATCAGGATGGGGATAGCAAAGTCAAGGGCACTGATAAGGACAGAGAACATGGATTATGGTAGAAGGCAGGAACTAAATTAAACTATCTCTCAAAAGAAAAGTTCATGATTGAGATGCACATTCTTTGTCCTTGATTATTATTGCAAAAACTTATATCATTGTAATATATTGGTAGGTACTGATCGAGATGAAAAAGAACCTCATGGAAATTCTTGCCTGCCCGATATGTAAGGGCGACCTGATCCTCAATATTGAAAAGGAGGATGCCAATGAGATTATTTCCGGGACTCTTTATTGTCCGAAATGCAAAGAATACTATCCCATTGAAGAGGGCATACCAAATATGCTTCCTCCTGACCTCAGGGAATAACCGACGAGGATACACAATTGCAGCAGGTGCACATCAACAGGCTTGGAGTCAACTCTATTGAATTCGATACAGGTACGGTTGAGTTGCCTTTGTCGCCGGGTGAGGAAAGAAGTTTTGAGCTGGTGATGATAAATTATGGCGCTCCCACACATGTGAATCTATCTGTAAGCGATTCTCTGCGTGAGAACATTACTATGCTTGAGGATAATCCTTATGTCCGTCATGAAGAGTACATCCCGATAATAGCCCGGATACCTTATGGGGGAAGGCTCTATACAAGAGGACAGGTATTTGTGACAGTCGGTTATGGCTCAAAAAAAGCCGGTTTTGAATTCAATGTAGGGCAGCCAGGGCCGGATGATGCAAATTTCACAGTTGATGTGGACACTTCATTATCAACTCCCCGTAAGAGTTCTTCGCATGGACGCAAGGACCGTGGGGAAAACTGGAGTTCTCAGCTTCCGGAGATATCGCTGCAGATGGTAAGGTCGGTCTTTGAGCTGGCTTCCTCCAGATCGGTTTACATGGTAGCAGTTTTTGTGTTCCTCATGTCAGTGATGATTCTGGCGATGATATTGCTGTCTGTGGACTTTGGCCCCTTCTTTGGATTCTATCCTTCTGTCTTCTATTCAATTCTTCTTACTTTTCTGATGGCTTTCTTAATGATCAGACTTCCTATATTCAAATAAAAACAAGGCGATGTGCATCATATGAAGTATATTATAGTAACTGGCGGAGTAATGAGCGGGCTTGGCAAAGGAATAACCACCGCTTCTATCGGGCGCAACCTGAAGAACAAGGGTTATAAGGTAACGGCCATCAAGATAGACCCGTACATCAATATCGATGCAGGCACAATGAGCCCTTTCCAGCACGGAGAGGTTTTTGTACTGAAGGATGGTGGCGAAGTAGACCTTGACCTTGGTAATTACGAACGTTTTCTTGACACCGAACTTACAAGGGAGCACAACCTCACAACCGGAAAAGTTTACCAGTCTGTGATCTTAAAGGAGCGTCGTGGGGAGTACCTGGGCAAGACCGTGCAGATAATCCCTCACATTACAAATGAGATCAAGGATCGCATAAGGAAAGTCGCTGCAAAGAGCGGTGCCGATGTATGTCTTGTGGAAGTTGGAGGTACTGTGGGTGATATTGAGAGTATGCCTTTCCTGGAGGCTGTCAGGCAGATGCACAGGGAAGAGCCCAAGGGTGACCTGGCATTTGTGCATGTTACCTTGGTACCCATGGACCCTCAGGGAGACCAGAAGACCAAACCCACCCAGCACTCAGTGAAGGAACTGCGGGAACTTGGGTTAACTCCGCATGTCATTGTTACAAGATGCAAGGAACCGTTGCTTGATAGCACTATATCGAAGATCTCTCTCTTCTGCGATGTTCCGGAAGAGGCTGTTATAAGTGCTCATGATGCAAAAGATATCTATGAAGTTCCCATCATGATGGAAAAGGAGGGTCTGACCGATTACCTAATGAAGCTAATGAACCTCCAGTCGGACAGTGTGGACACGGCCTGGGCTCAAATGGTTGACAGGATGCATAATCTCAAAGGCAAGGTCAACATAGGCATCGTGGGGAAATACACTCATCTTGAAGACTCCTATCTCAGCATAAGCGCTTCCATCAAGCATGCAGCTATTGACTGTGGAGTTAATTATTGCACAACGTGGATCAATGCGGAGTCCTTCGAAAAGGACCCCTCTTTGGTGGCGACCCTGTCAAAGTATGATGGAATACTTGTTCCCGGAGGTTTCGGGGAAAGGGGTGTTGAAGGCAAGATCATGGCCATAAGATATGCCCGTGAGAACGACATCCCATACCTTGGACTCTGCCTGGGTATGCAGCTTTCTGTTATTGAGTTTGCAAGACATGTCTCTGGGCTGGAGAATGCGAACAGCACTGAATTCGATGAGAACACACCTTATCCGGTAATCGATATACTTCCAGAGCAGGAGAACGTGGTTGACATGGGTGCCACAATGAGACTTGGTGACTATGAAGCAGACCTGAAGTCCGGCTCCCTTGCAGAATGCGTTTATGGCTGCCCTAAAATAATCGAGCGCCACAGGCACAGGTATGAGGTCAATCCCAACTTTGTTGATCGTATAGAGGAAAAGGGCATGGTGTTCTCAGGCAAGAACAGGAACCGGATGGAGATAGCAGAGATTCCCGGAAAGAAATTCTTTTTCGGTTCCCAGTTCCATCCGGAGTTCAAGTCCAGGCCCGGGAGGCCCTCTCCACCTTTCAGGGCATTCGTAGAGGCCATGATGTCCTCAGAGCGAAGTAATTCTTAAAATATAAACATGAGGGAATTACACCCTCAGCTCATTTTTATTGGCTCTACTTTCATGTATTCACGAAGGACTGTTGTGGCATAGCTCCCCTTTGGAAGCATGAACCTCAGGACAGCCTTAGATCTTCCGGGGTTGAGCTCATCCTCTGATACCTCAAAGGAAGGCTTGCTGTGGAGCAATATCTCCCTGCGCAGCCCGGCTGAAGATAATTCCGGCAGTCCGGGAACCCTGAAGTTCTCTGCAGGGATGCCTGCCTCTTCAAAGATATCCCTTTCTATCTTCCCGGGAGCACCGGATGCAAGGGGTGTGTCGTATCCTATGAGGGGTGCGGTCACAAAAGCCCTGTTCCTTTTTACCAGGTTATTCATGCCCTCCAGATTCTCCTCAGTGACCTGCTGCGTCTTTGTGACATCAGGCAGCCCCTCCTTGTTCTTGAAACATACGATGTCTCCAGGCACTGCAGCATCAAGGGGAATTCCCTCTTCTATACGCGTGCAGATCATCCGGTTGAACATATATGACTGATAAGCATGCACGAACATCTTGCTGATGTTGTGGGCAAGCACGCGGAAGGACCCTGCATAGTCTCCGGGATTCTCCACAAGGTAGTGCATCATAGCTCTCTCGTACCTGAGGCGCAAGGGATATATCTTTAGCCCCTGTGCAAAATCCCGGGTATTCCATACCAGATCACGCACTTCCCTCACATCGTCCGGTTCATCAGGGAACGATCTGGCAATGTATGTCATAGCTGCCTTTTCAAGGTCGTCCAGCAGTATCTCCCTTCCAACGAGATGTGTAACAGGCCGGATGGCCCCAAAGCGCTGTATCCCAAAGAAGTTAGGCACTCCTCCAAAAGCGTTGAGCTCTGCAGTGATCCCGTCAAGGATGCCTCTGAGTTCATGTGGACCGTACACGATATCCCTTATAGTTATCACGAACTCGTTTCCGAAAAGGTCCCCAAGCTCAACAGACCGCTCAGACCTGCCAATGACCTTCAGCTCTACGTCCTTGAGGTAGAAGTTCTCGATCTCCTCCTCTTTTCCATCATATATGCTGATCTTCTGTGTGGTCTTTGCCCTCTTGTCCTTTGTGCCTGCAAAACCAATACGCTTCTGGCTGATACCCAGCTTCCTGGATATGTCCCTGGCCACATGATGCATATCCCAGTTGCTCTTGGTAAGTTCCAGGATCAGCTGTTTCCCGGAATCCCCTTCCTCGCGATTGCTGATCTCTTTTACAATGAAGTCTTCTATTTCCTGCCTTAGTTTCCCGCCAATTCCTGGCAGGGAAGTGCAATATATTTCAATGCCTATCTGTTTTTCCACAGGTGGTATGTTCATGATTCACTCCTGATCCTTGGGTGCGATGTCTATAACGATGACTTGCGATGTGTTCTGGAAGGTCCATCCGCCTTTAACAGGCGCCGCACCCGCGGGAAGCCCTCCCGCATAAACGCTTGATGTCGGGTCCATTAGAAGCCAGGACCCATATTCATCTGTAGTATAATACACAGGCAGATCGCCATAATACTGGCGTATCGCTTCAACTATTAATGCAGTATTGTCCGCATCTCCAATATAAACAGATGCAAATGCATGTGTGTCAGTAAGGTATATCCTGGAAGTGCCTCCAATGGCTTCGACAAGGGATGCCAGTAGTATGGCGTAATCTTCGCAGTCCCCCGCACCTATTTCCAGTGTATCGGCCGGTGGAGACCAGAGGTCTCTGCCCCGGGGATCGCTTATGTAATCTATCCTGCTCTTCGTATCATCGAAAAGGGAGCACAACTGGTAGATATTATACTGCCCCGGATATTTCTTTGCAGATACGGCCGCTATTTTCCGTACTCCTGTATCATAAGGGTCTATTTTACTATTCATTAAGGAAAAAACGCTCCGGGGATTTGAGATGTATTCCGGACTTTCTGCTTGTGGCTCTTTTTCCACATCAATTGTGAATTCCTCAAAGTACTGCCTGTCACAATCATACCACTGCCCGGACTGTGTACTGACAAGGAGCGACATGCCAAGCTTGAGCTTAAGATTCTCTGCTCCTTCCGGCACCTGCACTGATACATACCCTATTCTCTTTTTCTCACCCGGGATTATGGTAATGCCGGTATCATGTCCGTACCAGCTACCAGTATCCACGTCAAGTAAGCCGAACTCATAAGCGAAGATCGTGTAGTCTCCCAAATTCTCAACATAGATACCGGTCACTCCATCGCTGCCTTCATAGAATGTTGTATAGTAATAACTGCTGGCAAGCTGATACCCCGGAGAGCTCCTTGTTTCATAAGCAAATGGTCTGTTCTCGTACCTGAAAGGGGCCTGCGCCGGTACGACAGGCACTGTCAGCCTTAGAGGATCGATATCATATGCCTTCTCATTATGCAGATAGGCAGTTGAGGGCGGGGCAATGTATTCGCCCAGCTTTTGCATAGGTTCGGAAACACACCCCAGAGAAATGACCGAGCATGTGGTGAGTATAAAGATTATCAATACGGAATACTTTTTTTCAAACGATCTCATTCCATCCCTCTTACAATGGAGTTCCAGATATTATGCTCACAGCAGTTTCAGGTTGCCAGTGATCTTGTTCAGTTCTTCCTCTTTGGCAGGTCCGATGCCAAGGACAGTGATGGTGCCTGGCTTGATCTCCGTGAGTCCGGCATCCTGGATAAGAGCAGTGGGTATGTTCTGCCTTCTTGCCAGCTCCTTAAGCTCAAAGAGGCCCTGGGTGTTGGGCACACGTAAAACTACCTTCTTCTGCCCTCCCTCCTTCCACTTCTCCAGTGTGGACCTGTCAGCCCACTCTGCGGACGATACTGCTGCATGAGCCACCTGGACAGCAAGCTTTCCGGGAGACAATTTGAGGTCATCCCGAACTATAATGCACTGTTTATATTCTGTCATCTGTATCAACCTTTTTTACAATCAGGCTTTATAAGGTATTTGCTTCTTTCCACCTGATTTGCATTTTACAGGCGTCTCATCACCGCTTCTACAATATGGTCAGCCACATTGATACCCCATGCTTTGTATATGCCTGCTCCTGAAGGGGTGCCATTTATTTCCAGCAGAATGCTGCCCGTGGGACCTTCTATGATATCTACTCCTGCATAGATCGCACCGACAGCATGTGCAGCCTTTTCGCAGATGGTGTGCTGCTCCGGAGTAAGCATGCACCTCTGGGCATTGCCTCCCTGGCTGAGGTTATTCAGCCACCAGCCCTGCGGAGCCTTCCGGTAGATAGCACCGATGACCTTTCCGTCAACAACGAAAGCTCTCGTATCCCTGCCGGAATTCTCCACGAATTCCTGGATGTACAGCATTCCCTTCTCCTGGAGGAGAGATGATACCAGCTCCTCAGGGCAGGCAGGGTCCATTGTGCCGTCAGGTTTGATGAGTTCCATGTTCTTTATGCGGTGTATTCCGATGCCCTTGTATCCGAAAACTGGCTTCACTAATGCATCTTTGAAGGATCCCAGTATTTTCATTGCCGCGTCTGTATCCTGAACGACCTTTGTCCGGGGGGCAGGCAATCCTGCCTTTGAAAAAAGATAAGATGAGTGATACTTGTTTGCAGCATTCTGTATCGCAGAGGTGGGGTTGGCGATCAGCAGGCCGTCCTTCTCAAGTTGCCTCAATATATCAAAACGGAAAGTAACTGCGTCATTCTTTCCCCCTCCCATGTCACGCACGATTATAGCATCAAGTCCGCTAAGGTCTGTACCATTTACCTTGTAGTCCATTCCTGCATCGATACTGATCTCTGCACTCCGCAGGTCAAATATATGGGGTTCTATCCCCTTCTTTCTTACGCTATCAATAATGGCTTTCGTGGTCCAGTCATCAGCGTCAGTTATTGCAATTCCTAGCTTTTTCATTTTATGCGCATTACCCTTTTGTTATCTGGTCTGTACTGGGGCTCAATGAATAAAGCAATTTCCGGCTATGTGGATCTCCTTTCATCACACAGTACGGAATATCGACAACCATTTCCACAGCATCGATAACCACTCCGTCAGCAGTCGCCACTATGGTATTGCCTCCGGCTATTTTAAGGTCGTGATCAGTGCTTGCTGATGTGAGCACTCTCCCATTTACGCCTGCTTCAGCCATCTTTTGCCTGATGGCCAGTGCAAGTTGCCCGCTCATGCTCATCTGCTCATCCAGCAATACAGTTATCGCTCCCGCGGCACTTCTCCGGAGCACAAACAGCATGAGCTCTACGGATCGGAGTGTTGCTGCATCATTGACATGGTTCCTGAACACTCCTCTGTTGTCCCGGATGAAGCCATCGTCTCCTATCCACATATCCTCACCTTTCAGGTAACTCTCAATGGTTATCAGTACATTGTATCCATCTATTAGGATGTGCCGTTCTCTTATTTCGCTGCATGGTACATTCTTAATTCGGCGGGCAGAGGCTATTTCCGGTGCGAGCACATTTCGTGAAAGTATGTACCTGCGGCTTTTTTCAAGGCCGTAGTGATCGCCTACAAACCTCACTGCGCTGCCCTGAGGATACCTTTTCCCAAGCAGGTACCGTATGTCTGTGGCAGCCCTGATCAGCTTCTCTTCAGGATGATTCATTCCATGCATTCCTGGTGCGCTCCTGTAAATGTCCGATAAGTTCAGCTTAGAATACTTATTCTCGTATCAGGGTATCTGAGTTTGTATTTGACCGGATACAGGAACTAGTATTCTTATATTTCCCCCACTATAATATTTATATGCTTATAATATATATCTTATCTTCTAACATGTATGGACCGTGAATGAAAAGTCTCCCGGTTCCGGAGAGGATGGCTCTATATTCCTGCAGAGATAATACTATCTTACTGAATGAGTGATTACATATGGGTGAAGTAAAAAAGGGGAAGGTGCTCATAGTCGACGATGAGCAGGTGAACATAGCGTTACTGACAGCTTATCTGAAAGACAGCTATGACCTAATCTCCGCGCAATGTGGCAAAGAAGCACTTCATATGGCCCGGGAACATGAGCCTGACATCGTCCTCCTCGATATAATGATGCCTGATATTACGGGGTATGAAGTTTGTAGAATATTGAAAGGTTCTGAAAAAACCAGGTTCATACCTGTGGTGATGGTAACTGCCCTGTCCGGTGCCGAAGACCGTATAAGGGGATTGCAGGCAGGTGCAGATGACTTCCTGATAAAACCTCTTGACAGGATTGAGATAGTTGCTAGGGTGAGTTCTCTTCTCCGTATAAAACACCTGCATGACGAACTAATAAACGAACGTGACCAGGCTAATCTCTACCTTGAACTTGCTGCAGTTATGTTACTTGTAATGGACGAAAAAGGCACCGTAAAACTCCTTAGCAAAAAGGGGTATGATGTGCTGGGTTATTCTGAAGGGCAGCTGACAGGGACCAATTGGTTTGACAATTGTGTTCCTGAGTCTGCAAGGGAGCTATCCAGGAAAATGCTCACGGATTTCTTTTCAGGAGTGATGTCCTTTGAAGGTTATTTTGAGACCCCTGTGCTGACAAAGGGTGGTAAAGAAAGAATAATCGGCTGGAACAATGTTGTTCTCATGAAAGACTACGGGAATGATAGCAGCCTGCTTATCTCAGGGACGGACATTACAGAAAAAAAGGATGCAGACGAGAAAATAAAGCGCGCTAATGAGTATCTCGGTAATCTTCTGGAAGCTTCTCCCATTGCAACTCTTTCAATTGACATCGACACGAATATTACCACTGCTAATAAGAATGCTGCCAACCTGCTTCGTATGCATGTGGACGACCTTCTGGGCAGACCTATCTCATCTCTTGTGGAGGGAGATGCATTTTCCGATTTTAAAGATATCAGGGATAGTGAAGTCACTTTTCTCAGGGGGAAAGGAGAAAAGGTTCCCATGAATGTTTCAACTTCCTTGATAAAGAATAGCGAAGGGACTACGGGCCTTATCATCGCTTTGCAGGAACTGTCAAAACTTAGAGGTTTGTTCATCACCCCGCTGACGGAGGATATGCAGTATACCGGGGACGATTTGCAACATGAGCTTGAGCCGGGTTCTATATATCTGGCAGACTGCAACAGGAAAGATGAGGGATACTTACTTTTCTCGAAACTTGTGAAACAGGGAAAACCAGGGTTATGTATAACAAGAAAGAATCCCGAGAAGATTCGCCTGCTTTATGGGCTCTCAAAGACCCCTCTGGTATGGATGACCCGGAACAAAAGCACTGGCCAGCAAGCTCTGGACCCTTCTGAATTATTCAAGATACATCCGACCATACATGATTTCATTCACAAGGTCAGTGACGGCATAATACTAGTGGATGGCCTGGAATATCTGCTTCTTGATAATGATTTCATTTCCGTTATCAAACTTATCGAGCAAACAAATGACACTGTTATGGCATCGGATTCCAGACTTATAGTGCAGGTTGACCCCGGTACACTTGATAAGAAGGATTTCCACTTGCTTAAAAGATGGATGAAGCCATTAAAAGTTCTGAAGGACATCTAGAACATCACTGAATTACTATATTAATATATTACTATATCACTAACTGAGGGCAAGAACCAATGAGATTCATAGATACTATACAGGGCCTGAACGAAGTATTCGGAACCGATATTCCCAGAGGCAGTGTCGTGATGGTGACAGGAGCTGCAGGCACATTAAAATCCGGATTTACATTCCAGCTTATCTCCAGCTATCTGGAGGGAACGGATGAATCCGGACTTTATATCACACTTGAGCAGAGCAGGGAAAATCACCTGCAGAACATGCACAGTATGGGTATGAGTGTTTCAAGTAAACTCCATATATCTGATTTCAGCGATTACAGGGTCCTCTATGGTGACCTTCCCGGGGACCCGCTAGAGATACTTGAGAAGAACATCCTTGATTTCAGGAAAGATACAACAGGCACCTGCACCTGCCTTGCTATAGATTCCCTTGGAGCTTTGTATTCTCTGCTGGATATGGAAGCAAAGGACCTGCGCAAAAGAGTATACAGGATGCTTGAGACTTTCCGGCGCGAGGGGCTAACAACTTTCATCATACTTGAAGACGACAGATACACAGGTATCAACGACTCTTCCACGGGCGTTGAAGGCTACCTGGCAGACGGTATAATAGAACTGGGTTTGCATCTCAAGGGTAATGTGGCTAACAGGTACATGCGTGTGCGTAAGATGCGGGCTGCATCTCATAGCATGGAACCATGGATCCTGTCAGTATCGGATAATGGGCTGCAAGTGTATAAGGGCACTTTCTGAGAGTTTTTTCCTATCTTACAATTTGCAGTCATTTTATACCAGATTATCTTCTATCGACAATCCTCTTCGGACGACCTTTGATGTGATAGAACTCAAGCTGCCCTGGTCCGACATAGTTGAAAATGATATCCAGACTGCCTTGTATGTAGGCATCCTCCAGAGCTCTTTTATACTTAAGGAAAGAGCCCAGGAAGTTGGCTTCTATCACTTGCCTGTTGCAATTCTGCGCATCTTCACACTCAAGGCTTACTCTCAGGGTAACCTCTCCCTCATCCTCGCCTCCGTAAAGGAACGCTTCGTATTCTCCTGTAAGGTACTCCATATTCTCTCTCTGGAAAACCCCTTTCTCGATGTCGACCCTGTTGAAAGGGGTTTCAAAGATCCAGAAAGTTTCCGCCTCTCTTTGAGGGTTAAGGACTCTCATATGTGTTCTTCCACATGAACATTTCTCGCGGTCCATCACCACGGTCGTATCTTCAGTGTCATAATTGAGGAGCACGTTGCCACACTTGGCGCCGACCGGAAGCAGGGTTGTGAGCACTATCCTGCCGCACTCGCCATCCTTTACAAAACCGTCCATCCGGGGGTCATAGACATCCATATGGACAAGATCTTCGGGTACATGAAGCCCTTTAAGATGGGAGCATTCCCCGCACATGGTGCCTTCGGTACTGCCGTAGGTGTTGAACACATCGCACCCCCATACCTCAGCAACATAATTGCGTGATTCATCCGGGAAACTCTCGCCTCCCACTATAAGTCGCTCAATGCTGGATTCTGTTGGGTCCATTCCCTGAACCTTCATTCTCTTAGCCAGGCTTATGAGCTTGAACACACTTCCCACTATGGATGTGGGTTTATAGGAAGTCATGACCCGCGGCGGGAAATTGCATTTCCCTATGGGGATTATTGTCATTCCTATGTTCCTGGCTGCAAGTGTCATGGTATTGGCACCTACGTTCATGCCATAGGAAGCGCATACAATAACCCTGTCACCAGGACCAAATCCCTGTGAAACGAAACTCCTCGCGTATTTCTCGGCGTATCTCTCCCAATCCTCCCATGTGAGGAAGAACGATTTGGGTGTGCCGCTAGTGCCGCTTGTCTCATGTATGGTGAAAACGTCTTTCCAGTCAACGGCCCTGAAACCAAAATCCACGGTTTCCGGAGGCTGGTTCTCCCGAATGGTCTTACCGGATATGATCGGAAGTTCCAGGAGATCTTCGTGTGATTGTATATCAGAAGGCTTGATGTTATGTTCCAGGAACCACTTTTTGTAGAACAGGGAGTTCTCAGCAGCGTAGTTAACAGTGTACTTTATTCTCTCTTCCACTAAAGCATCGAGTTCTCCTCTTTCCATAGTTTCAATATCCGGATTATAGTACTTCGTTTTCAGGTTCATCTTTGGTTCACCATTTGTGTTTTGACTATTATTCTTTAACTTGTCCCGAAATCAGTCTTTAAGTTGCCTGAGTATCTCTTTCCTGTCAGTTGAGGGCAGATTGCAGTTATAGTTCTGACAGATATGCACTGTCGTCCTGCCATCCTTCATGCTCATGTCGGATACGTACTCTGCAATTGCGGAAATCTCCGTTTCCCTGCCCTCATGTTTCAGGAGTATCACTTTGTTGGGCACAAATTCCCTGTTGATGTCTGATATTATTCCCTGTGTTTCCTCACTTTCAGGGTCACCTGCCACAACTATCTCCCGGGAAGGGCCTGCTGCAAAATCAAGGGCGCACATGAGCTGTGTGTAACCGATAGGCATTTTTGACACCTGTCCGGAGAAAAGCTGCATTATCTCGTATGCTTTGTTCTCAAAGTCGGTGTTCCCTGTGATCCGCCCAAGATGCAGCAGGTTCAACGCACAAACCGAATTGCCGGAAGGAATGGCTCCGTCGTATATCTCCTTACTCCGCATGATGAGCTTTTCTGAGTCATCCGCAGTATGGAAGAATCCTCCGTGCATGCTGTCCCGGAAATGTAAAATCAGCTGGTCATTGAATAGCAGTGCGTTTCTAAGGTATTCCGTGTTGAAGGTAGCCTGGTAAAGTTCGATAAGTCCCCATATAAAAAATGCATAGTCGTCAAGGAAACCCTCAACAGCCACCTCTCCATCGCGGTACCTGTGGAATAATCTCCCCCGGGGGCTGACCATCTTTGACAGGATGAAATCTGCGGTCAAGGCTGCTTCCCGGGCGTAAGCCGGCTCATCAAAGGCTCTGGCAGCTTTGCTTAGGGCGACTATCATAAGACTGTTCCAGTCAGTCATTATCTTATCATCTTTGGACGGATGCACGCGCATTTCCCTGTGCTCGAACAGTTTCCGGCGTGAACTTTCGAAAGACTGCCTGAACCTGTCATAGTCCTCACCTCTTCTTTCTGCAGTCTCGCGGAGGCTTTCTTCCAGATGAAGGATATTCCTGCCTGTATGTGTCCTGCTTGCTTCATCAAGGAAATTACCTCCGGGACTTGTATGGAACACTTCCTTGAACATCCCGGCGTCCATTTCACCGAGCATATCCTCTAATTCCTGCTCTGTCCAGAGGTAGAACCTGCCCTCCTCGCCCTCACTGTCAGCGTCCTCGGCAGAATAGAAGCCACCTTCAGGGGAATGCATATCCCTGAGCACGTAGCTGAACACTTCCTCCGCGTTCTCTCTGTATTCGGGGTTTTGTGTAGCCTGGTAGGTTTCTATAAGAGCTATCGATATCAATGCCTGGTCATAGAGCATCTTCTCAAAGTGAGGTACCAGCCACCTGGAATCCGTGGAATAGCGGTGAAAGCCAAAGCCGATGTGGTCATAGATGCCTCCCTTACGCATTGCCTTAAGTGTTTCCTCTGCCATTTCCAGTGCTTTATCCTCTTTTGACCTCTTCCAGTATCGCAGCAGAAACGTAAGATGGTGAGGAGTGGGGAACTTTGGCGCGTTACCAAAACCTGCGCTGGAAGGGTCGAAACTGCTTCGTAGGAGTTGGTAGGTCCTGTCAAGAGCGCTCTCATCCAGCCCGGGACCTTCTGTGCCATCGCGCACACCGCCTGATATTGCAGATACGATCTCCTCGGCATTAGATATGAGCTCTTCTCTCTGTCGGGTCCACATATTGCTGACTGCAGGAACAATGTCAAGCATGCCTGCCATTCCATACCTGCTTTCCCTGGGTATGTAGGTTGCTGCCATGAAGGGTTTTTTGTCCGGGGTCATTATTATGGAAAGGGGCCATCCTCCCCTTCCGGTCAGTGCCTGGCAGACAGACATGTATATAGTATCGATGTCCGGTCTTTCCTCCCTGTCCACCTTTATGGATACGAATGCCTCGTTCATCAGTTCCGCAACCTGCGGGTCCTCGAAGGATTCCCTCTCCATCACATGACACCAATGGCATGTAGAGTATCCGATGGATAGGAATATCGGTTTATCATCCTGCTTTGCCTTATCGAAAGCCTCTTCCCCCCAGGGATACCAGTCAACAGGATTATGCGCATGCTGAAGAAGGTATGGACTTTTCTCTCCTGCCAGCCGGTTAACATTATATTCATTGTCATCGGGCTTATTTTCCTGCAATTGTTTCACCTCTTGTGCGAGTGAACAGGATAATCATAAAAGCCAACCTCTCATAGATGCTTCTTCAGTTAGTTGATGTATCCCACTCATGTTAACTATCGAATTTGCTATTATTTATATGTGCCTGGGTATCATTTTCCATTTCCTCTCTCTACATCATTATAATGATGAAATTTTAAAGTATCACTAAGTTTAAATAGTTGTGAGCATGCAATAGTCAATTAGACCTCAAGATGAAGGCCAGATATATGACAACGATATGTGGGGTAAAAAAATGGATAAGCGTTTATTGATAATACCTGTTATTCTTGTGATCGGATTTGCAATCATGCTCAGCGGTGTACTGAACATTTCTAACGACGATGTCCCGGCTGAGGCTGAAGATATAATAATTACAGAAGAACCTGAAACTATCTTCCAGTCGACAGACATTAATGATTCGGAAATGAACGAAACTCTCGAAGAGGCACCTTCAACTCCAAATATGGGAGGTATGGGGGGCATGGGAGGAGGTTTACCGCCAGCCACTCCGATAACTACCACGCCAGCAACAGATACCGATGACGAAACTGAAGAATCAACTGCATCAACTACTACCTACACCTTTTATATAAAGGTGGCAGAATAAATCTAATACGCCTGTAAGCCGGGTTTCAGCAGGCAGGCGGATATGATGCCCGGCTGAAATAGTTTTTTTATTTTTCAGTACATCACTTTTGCGAATCCCTGAGTCTGCTTCTTGCAGATGTTGGTATGCTTTTCTTCGTCTGCTATGAGTTTTTCCATATCCAGCATGAAATCTGCCCTGTCTTTCTGATCAGGGAGCAGTTCTTCTATGACAGCAGCCTCAGCGTTCCTGATATCCTTATATGCATTCATGGCAAGTATCTCATACTTCTGTATGCTTCCAAAAATCTCTGGCGCCGATAATCCGTCAAAATCGAATATGTGTTTTGGGAGCCCCTTTGGTATCGTCTGCGGGACTTCTATATTTGCTTTGATCATCCATTTCTCGACTATCGATCCGTGAAGGTCCGAGTCATGGGATAATACCTCCAATGCTTCGAGGTTTTCGTCCATCATCTCAATGCGTGCTTCCCATGTGCCCAGTTGTTCCATCTCGGATTCTATCCAGTACATACGCTGAAGTAGAGAAACAAGGACTTTTTTTTCTTTGATAACTGGCATTTAACATCCTCTTACAATATTATAATTAATTATATATTAATATCTGCTGGTATTACCAGCGATATTTTCTTATAGGAAAAATCTATTCTCCTAGTATTACTCGGGGAATACTTTTCCCGGATGCTTTCATTTATCTTTACATGTATCTTTGGAGGATATCATCATTAATGCTTCAATAGCCCTGTTAAGCAGCGGACTGGACTCGGTGACAGCTGTTTCATTAGCAAGAGAACACACAGAAGTGAAACTTGCACTTGTATTCGATTATGGCCAGCGTTCCGCAAAACGAGAGATAGAGTGCTCGAAAAAGATATGTGAGCATTTCGGAATCGGGCTTCAGGTAATTGAGCTTGGCTGGCTTGCGGGTATCACAAAAACATCCCTTGTGAACACTGACAGCGATGTACCTGCAATGTCCCTTGAGAAGATAGCCGGAGATGCGGACCCTTCTATCACTATTGAATCTGCAAAGAGTGTATGGGTGCCTAACCGTAATGGTGTGCTTATAAACATTGCAGCAAGCTTCGCAGAGAGTATGGGATATGAGAATGTCATTGTGGGTTTTAACAGGGAGGAAGCTGTGACATTCCCGGACAATTCTTCGGATTTCATCGGGGCAATCAACGGCTCCCTTTCATATTCAACACTTAATGGAGTTAAAGTACTGGCTCCACTCATCGGTCTTGATAAAAAAAACATAGTTCTTAAGGCAATGGAATCCAAGGCTCCTCTGGAGTACAGCTGGAGTTGTTACCAGGGAGGAGAGCTGCCCTGCGGTGTATGTGAGAGCTGCGTGAGAAGGAAACGTGCTTTCGATGAGGCGGGCATTGCAGACCCGCTTTTTGTAAGGCTTGGGGTCACACAGGGATAAATGCAACAAAAGTGGCTGCATAATAATGATTGTGTGACAGGGAATCGAGTGATAACATGGAATGCATAATTATTGACAAGAGGATCGATTACGACGGGAGCCAGATATCTTCCCTGTGGGCCTACAACATGGCAGACGTACAGGCTGATTCGATCATAGGTTTCAGGGGAGCGTGCGATGTCAGGATCGAACACATGATCGACCTTGAGGATAAGAAACAGGGTGACATCATATTCTCCACTGACATGCTCCACTTCGTTATAGAGCATTTCGACTCAACCGACCTGAAACTGGTGTATGCAAGACAGAGACTGTTCACATCTATAGTTCGCGAGGTGCTCTCTCTAAGATACTCCGATATCACGCGCAACGGGGATGATCTTTTCATCGGTGAGAAAAAGCTTACAATATCCATTGCCAGCACTTCGGCGGTATCCCAGAAGATCCATTTCGGGATAAACGTTTTCCACGATTACTATGGAAGTCTTGAAGACCTGGGCATACAGGGGGATGAAGTGGCGGTGGTGCTGCAGGAAATAGCAGAAGCTTATGTGCGTGAGTTCGATGATATCGAGAAGGACCTGCGCAAGTCCAGGCCATTGGATGTGATATGATGGCTGCTGACCAGATGACCGCCAATGTCAGCGAGGTGTTCTGTTCGGTGCAGGGTGAGGGTCCCTATGTCGGTTCAAGACAGGCTTTCGTACGCTTTACCGGATGTAACCTCGACTGCTCTTATTGTGATACATCCGTTGGGAGCTCAAACATATGCAGGTTTGAGAAAGTCCCGGGTTCGGGTGTGTTCAAACTGGTAGAAAATCCCCTGTCCGCTGAGGATATAGGGAAGATGGCAGGCTCTTATGGGAAGATCCATTCTGTATCACTTACAGGAGGAGAGCCTTTGATGCATGCTGATTTTATTTGCCAGCTTGACATTGCAAGTCCTCTTTACCTGGAATCGAACATGACATTACCCCATATGGCTAAAAAGATAAGGGACAAGTTGTCCTATGTAGCAGGGGATATCAAACTGCTGCCTTCGTCACCCGTGGATGATGTGGACCAGCATTTTGATAGGACCATAGAATGTTTCAGGACACTGAAGACAACCAAAGACAGGGAATGCTTCTGCAAGGTGGTCGTGACAAAGGATACTGACGCCGATGATGTGGAAGGCATGATTGGCGCGATCGCCGGCTATGTATCGTGTGTGGTACTTCAGCCCGTCTCACAAAAAGAGCTCCTTCCGGCTCCGGGATACCTAATAGGCCTCCAGGAACGGTTACTTGATCAAGTTGATACTAAAATAATACCTCAGACTCACAGAATATGGGGGTGCCTTTAATGAAGATGAAACTCGGAATAATTGATTATATAGACAGTGCCCATTATCTCCCGGGGCATGGCAAATGTGGAAAGGTTCACGGACACACCTATAAGGTAGAGATCGTGATAGAGGGTGATAAGAATGAAAGTGGAATGGTCATGGACTTCTATGATATAAAGAAGATCGTAAAAGAGGTAATGGCCGAATATGACCATGTGATGCTGAATGATATCCTGGAATATCCCAGTGTTGAGAATCTGTGCGAGCACGTGCACGCACGCCTGTCTGCTAGGCTCAGGTTCCCCGTGTCACTGAAAATATGGGAAGGTCAGGGCAAGTGGTGTGAAATAAGTCCCTGAATGCATATTTTCTAGATATGCTTAATACAAAACTTTATCAATGGGTTTATGCTTAAATTGACATGAATTTACAGGAGCTGCCAAGGAGCTGTAAATATGGATAATAGCGAATCAGATACATGCGACATACAAGTTTCAAAGGGCGAGGATATGAAGAGGATAATTGCCCAGCATCCCTGCTATTCCAAGGATGCCCAGCATAAGTATGGAAGAATTCACCTTGCAGTAGCTCCCAAATGCAATATTCAGTGCAACTATTGCGACCGTAAGTTCGATTGCGTTAATGAGAGCCGGCCGGGTGTTACCAGTGAGGTTCTCAGTCCGCAGGAAGCCCTTGAAAAGACTAAGCAGGTGCTCAAGGAATATCCTTTCATCAAGGTTGTGGGTGTGGCAGGTCCGGGCGACCCGCTGGCAAACGATGAGACATTTGAGACATTCAGGCTGATCAAGGAGGAGTTCCCGGATGCGACATTATGTCTGAGCACCAACGGGCTTGTGCTTCCGGAGAGACTCCCGGAAATTATACGATCCGGCGTAACCACGCTCACAGTGACCCTTAACGCTATCGACCCCGAGATACAGGCAAAGGTCATTGGTCATATCAGTTATCACGGTAAGGTCTACAGAGGCATCGAAGCA
>NZ_JAUXNK010000069.1 GCF_030682845.1 Methanolobus sp.
ACCAAAGGCTCGCAAGCTCTAAACGGCTTGGTTTCAATCCCAATGCCTTCCAGTTCCTGCTTGAGTCGCTGGAAGATCTTCAGAGGCAGTTCAAGGCAAAAGGCGGCAGACTGTATATTTTCTCCGGGATAGCCGAGGATGTTATCGGCCAGCTTGCGGGCAAGCTAGGTGTGGATGCAGTCTTTGTCAATGAGGATTATACTCCTTTCAGCAGGCGAAGGGATGAGACAATAAGGAATACATGTAAAGGCCTGGATGTTAAGTTCACACAAGTCCATGACTGCCTGCTCAATGAGCCGGGAGGGGTTCTCACCCAGCAAGGACGACCCTACGTTGTTTTCTCCCAGTTCTTTCGTGCAGGCTCAAAAAGGGATATTCCCATACCTTCGACGCTCGCAGAAGGCAAGTTCTATACCGGTGAATCGGGCATTGAAGAAACACCGGCTCCTGAAAAGCTGCTGCCGCTGAAGAACGAAAAGCTATTCTCCCGAGGCGGAAGGACACAGGCCCTTCAGGTACTGGAAGACCTGTCTCGATTTGAGAACTATGCCGCTGAGCGTGACTATCCTTCGCTTCAGGGGACAACAGGGCTTTCAGCGCATAACAAACTTGGGACCATATCCATAAGGGAGTTTTACCATTATGTTCGAAATGAACTTGGGGAAGACCACCAGCTGATCAGGCAGTTATACTGGCGTGACTTCTTCACTCATATAGCACATCATTTTCCTTCTGTGTTCAGTCAATCGTTCAAGGAAAAGTTCCGGAACATCCAGTGGGGTTACAACAATTCCTTTTTCCATGCCTGGTGTTCGGGAAGCACCGGTTTTCCCATAGTTGACGCAGGTATGAGGGAGTTGAATACGACTGGATTCATGCACAACAGGGTGAGGATGATAGTGGCATCTTTCCTTGTAAAGGACCTGCATATCGACTGGTATCTGGGAGAGAGATATTTCGCAAGCAAACTCGTGGACTATGACCCGTGTGTAAATAACGGTAATTGGCAGTGGTCAGCTTCTACTGGTGCGGATTCACAGCCGTATTTCCGAATCTTCAATCCCTGGCTTCAGCAGAGAAAGTATGATCCTGACTGTGAGTATATACGGAAGTGGTTGCCGGAGCTCAGGGAAATGGGCGCTGCCGGGATACACGGCCTTGAAAGGGACGAGCCTCCGGTTTCTACCGGATATCCGTCTGCAATAGTTGACCATAAAGAAGAAAGGGGCAGGACATTGGCAGTGTTTGGCTCTCTGTAATTTTTCAAAACTGCATTCTTATTGAGAATATATATTTATTGTCAGTTTTATTGTCAGAGTTCAAGCTGATTGGAGCAGGCTTAAATAGTCACCTTGACTAATCAGAGAGTTTCACTTAAGATGCCGGGGATATAAATGGTAAGCGATGAAGAAATGCTGTCCGATAGTGTGTGGAGTCTCTTTCGCAGGTTCACTTTCCCTGCCATGGCCGGTATATTAGTGGCCGGTATCCAGACCATTATTGACGGTGTTTTCATCGGTAACGGCGTGGGAAGCGATGGACTTGCCGGAGTGACGCTTGCCTTCCCCTTTGTGATGTTCATTGTAGCTGCCGGCATAATGATCGGCATGGGGTCCGCCAGCCTTGTGGCTCTTGAGCTGGGCAGGTCTCACCGGGACAGAGCCAGGGGGATAATGTCCAATGTCTTTCCTCTTGTGTTTGCAGCAGGCCTGGTTATCACGGCGATGGGCCTGTTTCTGGGACCATCGCTGATCGGCATGTTCGATACCAGCGATACTGTAAGGTCAATGTCGGAAGACTACATGAATGTGATATTCATGGGATCGGTATTCATCATTCTTGCCCTGACCCTTGACCCTCTTGTGAGGAACGACGGCTATCCTTTGCTGGCGATGAGGGCCATGATCCTTGCTGTACTGGTCAACATAGTGCTGGACTACGTTTTCGTTATAATGCTGGACATGCAGCTCTTCGGGGCGGCGCTTGCTACAGTTCTTGCCTTTGGGTTGAGTGCAAGCATCCTTTCAATGCACTTCTTCAGCAGTAAGACCGGCCTTCGGGTGAGCTTTGGCACAATGAGATTCCAGCCCCGTGAAGTGCTGAGAATAGTTGAGAGCGGCCTTCCGTCATTTGCGATGCAGCTCTCCGTTGCTGTGCTGTTCCTGGCTCACAATTTCGTGCTGTTGCAATACGGAGACGAAGGTGTCATTTCTGCATACGGGATAATCGGTTATTCTTTTGCTATATTCTATATGATGTTTGAGGGTGTTGCTGTAGGTGTGCAGCCGATAGTGGGCTTCAATTATGGTGCAGGCCGGTACGACCGTGTGCGAGAAACCCTGAAGCTTGCCATGGCTGCATGCGTGGCTATCGGAAGCATCGGTGTCATTATCGTCTATCTGGTACCGGAAATGGTTGTCGGTATATTTAATCCGGATACGGAGGAGATCCTTGAAACGACTGTGATCGGCATGAAGATCATAGTGGCATCGTTGCTCGTCCAGGGTATCGTGGTGGTGAACGCCACTTACTACCAGTCCATAAACCGTGTCGGATATGCCCTGTTCATTCACCTGGGCAAGATATTCGTGTTCATGCTTCCCCTGCTACTGGCCCTGCCCATGTTCTTCGGCCTGCATGGCGTGTGGTTTGCAACCCCCGTGGCCGATTACCTGATGTTTGCGGTAGTGATGGTGATGCTCTACGAGGAGTTGAAGGTGCTAAAAGGAGAAAAGCTCAGGAATCCCTGATACCTCAGCCCGGCCTGCACCCTCAACTAAAAGCAGCCATCTATTTAAGCAAGCCTCCGCAATATTAATATGTAAAGCATCTGTTTACATCATACTCCTTTTGTGCGGGGGTTGCCCAGCCAGGTCAAAGGCGATGGGCTTAGGACCCATTTTCGTAGGAATTCGTGCGTTCGAATCGCACCCCCCGCATGCGATTTTTGAACATTTACAACTTCAGTTGTGGCAACACTTTGTAGACTTCCTGCATAATTGGTTTTATGACTTAATATGCCTTTAACAGTATATTGAGGCTTACTGAATTATAGTTAAGAACCAATTGTTTGAAACTTATGATATTGCTGTAACTACCAATAGACCATCATTTTAGAACTCATAAGTTACAAACCAAAGGTCTTTAACTATAATTAATCAAATTTCAGTTATCCGCGTAGAATCCTTCAGGTAATATTCAAAAAGATCATTCGCCCACTCAAGCGCCATTGGACTGGAACATAGTATATGGTTGCTATCAATTTCTCCATCATGTTTTAGTGGGCGAATAAGAAGGTGGTAATTATTGAATACAATAGCTAGAAGATTCAGTTTTGCAAAGCTGACATAAAAATGGAACAATTTACTTTCGAAAAGTTTCTCAAACTCTACTATACGCTCTGTCTTTAGTTTATCAAGCACTTCCGGAGTTGTAATAAAATAAACATCTGCATTATTCTGCATCAAACCGGAGAAAAACTCAGGGAAGTGGGGATGATAAAATGTGCAAATTGCACGCTGAAATTCAGACTTAAAGGATGTTTTCATAACGGTCTTATTAAGGTCGTGAATATCTGTATGAGAAGGTCTTACTACTTCACATTTTTGCAGCTCGTTCATTCTTTTGAAGAGATGGGGTGGAATGAAATCAAATTGATGGTTTCCCCAGTAATCAATGTCTATGTCCAAAACTTCAATAATACCAAGAAGCGGAACCATCTCATCAACGAGTAACTTCCCGATATCCGTTAATCTATATATATGGTTATAATGATCAACAAGATAATGTTCTTCAAGTATTCTAATCTGCGGAAGTAATGCTTGTCTGTTAGTATCAAGGGATTTTAGAAGATAATCCATTTTCTTTGCTCCGTCCTGTAGTAGCAAGAGAACTCCCTTTCTCTTTTCAGACTTAAATGCTACATCAAGCAATGGTTTCCTCATCTGCATCAATCTCACTCAAGCAATTATAATTTCAGATACTACCCTACTAAATTAGGAGGCTATTGCTATTTATAGTAAATTAAATATAATTCTTGTAATTTATATAATGTTTTAACAGAATAAACCTTGCAGATTGAATAATGATCTAATATCGTGTCAATTTCAACAGCTTTTGTGAGATATCAAATACAGTTGCTCCACTTATTGCAGCCCATAAAGGAAAAGTTGCAGCAATGGAAGTCAATCCTTCAAGTACTGCCAGCAATCCTGCAATAAGAGCAACAATGCAGGTAACAAGAATTCTTTTGTCTGATAAAGGGTCTCCGGACCTGTCTGATATGGAATGGGATTTTCCGGCTAGCACTATCCTGAAAATGAAAAAAAGGGCCAAAAGCAACAGGACAATGATGTAATATCCTGATATAAGGTCAATCTCAATACCCTTCATGTAAAAACCAAAAAGACCGGCTATCAGTGAAATAGAGGCAAAGAGGAAATGCCGTTTGACGGGATTAGTTAATATAGCATCCATAAAAAAAGCAATAGACATTACTATCCCGTACATCCATTTTCCAGTGTAAACGAGATAAATTCCAGTAATCACTATCAGGATACTGTCATACAAGGTCAAGGGCACGCCTACTGTCCGGTTCACCATCCTGAAAAGGAATACCAGCAACAAAGCAATCAATAAATTAGGATAATTAAACAGGAAAAGGCCTGAAATTCCTACGCCGGCGGCAATGATTGCAGATTCCGGGTGATCCGGATCGATCTCCTTTGTGAGCGCCCATGCAAAAAACACTGACAGAGCATCTCTTGCGCTCCAGATGATTCCCGGAAGAAGATTATCTCCTGAAATCATCCTGAACAAAACTGATGCAATGAATATCATGGCACAAAGAAGGACAATTAACCGGTTATCCGGATAGTCCGTGTCAAGTGGTCTTGAAAGCGATGATATTTTTTTCGTGTCCATGGTTAACCGGTCAAAGTTCCTTCTCAAATTCCAGAGTGGTAGCTCTGTGTTTTACACATTCCGTTTGGATATGTTTTCAATTCACAGAGCTTAAAACCTTTCACTCAATAATATATGTTACCTGGACTGACATTGAAACAGTGGACTCTCCCGGCTGGATTGGGGTGGAAACTGCAGCTTCATCCCTTGCTTCCTGTGGTGCCGGGTAATATATCCTTGAACCGGTGCTGTCGCTTATGGAGGATGTCTGTACACCCACTATCTCAACACCCAGGCTTCCGGCAAGCATGTTGGCCTTTGGTGCAGCATCAGCAACTGCTGTATTTACAAGTTCTTCCAGGAGTTCATTTTTTATAACTGGATATCTAAGTATAATGTTTATGTGTATTGCTATCTGTATTTATAGTCTTATCTCGTCCTGTATTAACATCTTTAAAAAAAGGCGTCCTTCATTGAATATCGAGCATCGGTGTAAAGCCTGAATGGGAGCATATTATCATGCCTTTTTCAGATTATCATGTCTATTGAAGATTATCATGGGTATTGAGTATTGCACTGGCTTTGTTTTATATACAACAAGTTAACTCTGTTAATACGCAGGTGAAAAGTTCTGCAGGAGACAAACGTTGGATCTAAAAGAGGAGATAAGAGCTAAAGCCATGGAAAAAGGATTCCAGCTTTTTGGTGTTTCTGATCTAAATAAGCTTGAGGATGTAGAGTTTCCGCCAGGTCGCGGACTTGTGAAGCCATCTGAATTTATGGCTGATGCAAAATCCCTTGTGGTCATGGGAATGGTGATCTGGGATGAAGGCATGAACTCTGCGATAAGTACGCCCGGAACGGGTGATTTCAGCGGAGGGGAAGCCGAATACTATAACCTCTACTACGAAACTGTGGAAACCCGTGCATGGCGGCTGGCCCAATGGTTGTGGGATGACAAGGATATCAAAGCGATCCCAACTCATTCAGTGCATGTAAAAGTAGCAGCGCATCTTGCAGGGCTTGGATTCATAGGTCATAACACCCAAGTGATAACGCCTGAATATGGTCCAAGGGTACGCTGGATAGCTTTGCTCACCACGGCTGAGCTCACACCGGACCAGCCTTTCCCAAGGGATCTGTGTGCGGAGCAGCCTCTGTGCCAGAAAGAGTCATTGTGCGTGAAATCATGTCCTTATGGTGCGATTATTCCGGGTCCGTCACAGGGAGTGACTCCCGGTGAAAAAGTGATATACGACAAATGTGTGGTGGCCCATGAGCTCGAAAGAGACATAGATGCTAAATGGGAGAAACACATCCGCAGAATAACTGACCGGGGATTCATGGAATGCACCATTTGCAACCTTGCCTGTCCCTATGGCAAAGTCCTGGATGAGGAAATCATTCCCCGAAAACGGGGCCTTGCTTGAAGTAGTAGCAGTCCTTCGCTTCAAGCGGATCAAAACGTGGTCCATTACTTGATTTAAGGTTCTGTAGGATTCCCATCTTAAAGTGATCATCATGCGGATATGTGGAATCTCTGCAGGACCAAAATCGCTTTTATCATTCAACCGGAGTCACGATTCGCATCAGAAGTTGTGACACCATTGTAATGTTTGCTCCTTATATTTCTGTAATTGGCGTTGAAGACTTCAGATAGTGTTCAAACAGATCTTTTCCCTATTCAAGTGCACTCGGGTTGCATGAGAGTATGTGCTTATTGTCAAATTCCATGTTATCTTTTAACGCATTAAGCAGTAGATTATTATCATTGTATGCAAAGGTAAGGAAATCCATTTTGTCGGGGTAAACGAAAAGATGAAGCAGCCCGCTTTGAATCAACTGCTTAAAATCATTATCCTCGTCAGTTCTTATCTTTTCAAGCAGGTCTTTGGAAACGATGAGCTGTATATTAACATTGTTTAAGATCAATTCTGAGAAAAGCATGGAATAGTTCGGGTAGAGGAATGCAGTGACACGAAAAGGATAGAGTGACTTCCTGGACATTTCATGAAAATTGCTGTTTATCTCAAAGATATTTGTGATGGAAGGGGTTATTATTTCACATTCTCCTTACTCATAGATCCTTTCTAAAAGATGAGGTGGGATGAAATCAAGCTTATGAGTCCCCCAGTATTCTATGTTCTTATCAAGGACCGCAATAGTAGCCAATAAAGGTTCAATTTCATTGACTATCAGTTCTCCGATCTTCGTAAGGTCATAGGTATCATCATAATGGATGACAAGATGATTTTCTTCAAGCACTTTCATTTGAGGAAGTAGGGCGGCACTTGTTGTTTTCAGGTGGTTTAGGATAAATTCAGTACTTCGCTAAATTTTCATCCTCCATATCCTCACGCTATTGAATTACCTTAAACATTGCACTACTAACTGAATTCTTAACTTTCTTCTAAGCCATTCTTCAACAAACAGAATGAATCTAGCAAACCTGAACTTGTCCTCATCAATGTTTATAGGGCCTGTTTTTACTATCGTGAAATGCTTTTTCTGGAGGCAGAGCCATGCATTTCTGAGCAGGAATGATATTATGGTGAAGAAGTATCTGAAGGTTACATCTTTTGTTGATGTTCTTGGTTTAACGATATTTCTCATCCTGTACGACGACTCGATAGCAAACCGTCTTCTGTAGACG
>NZ_JAUXNK010000075.1 GCF_030682845.1 Methanolobus sp.
CAGGCACAGTGATCATGTTTTAAAAGACATCCGACAATCGTTAATCTGGTCCTGTCTCCCAGGGCTTTGAAGAATCTGGCTTTTTCTTCAGTCATTATGTATGCATATTTGTACATATATACATATACTTATCGCAAAAAAATCGCGGTATCGGGTGTTTCTGGCACTCTGCCGGACTTCAAACTCTCCTCCACCTGAGTCCTTCTTTTCCGTCCTCGATAATGACGCCCTTCTCCTTCAGCTCATCCCTGATGGCATCAGACCTCTTCCAGTCCTTAGCCCCGCGGGCTTCTTCGCGCTGCTGTATCATGGTATCGATATCCTTATCTGAGAGTTCTCCGCTAGTCCCTTCAGTCACACCGCTGATGTCCTTTCCGAAAACTCCAAGTACTTCGTCTATCTCAGAGAAGAAACCAAGGACTGCTTCAAGGGCAGGTCTGTCAGGACTGCTCCCGGATATGATGGCATTTACCTTGCGGGAGAAAATGAAAAGATTTGCCAGAGCTTCCCGTGTATTGAAATCCTCATCCATTGATATGGTGAACTGATCCCTCGCCTCACTGATCTCGTTTGGAAGGCCGGAATCATTGTCTCCTTCAGTTGCGTTCTCAATAGCATATCTTACATTGATTATCGTGTTTGCTATCCTTTCGTAAGCCCTGCCTGCCTCTTCAAGATGCATCTTGCTGAAATCGATGGTGTTGCGGTAGTGGGTATTGAGTATGAAGAACCTGATTACCTCAGGCGGGAATTCCTCAAGCACCTGCTTTATGGTGAAGAAATTTCCCAGGGATTTTGACATCTTCTCTTTATCAATAGTAAGAAAACCGTTGTGCAGCCAGTACTTACTGAAGGGATGCTTGCCGGTGCAGCCTTCTGACTGGTGTATCTCAGCTTCATGGTGCGGGAATATAAGGTCCGCCCCGCCGCCGTGGATGTCCAGCTGCTGCGAGCCGTATTTCATGGACATGGCCGAGCACTCGATATGCCATCCCGGCCTTCCCCTGCCCCAGGGACTGTCCCATCCCGGCTCGCCTTTTGCAGAGGATTTCCAGAGCACGAAGTCAAGCGGATATTTCTTATCTTTTTCCACATCGATACGGGCACCGGACCCCTCCATCAGACCTTCCTCCGTCTGGTGGCTCAATATCCCTATCTTTTCCTTCGACCTTGTGAGATCGTAATAGACGTTGCCTTCGGGCGTAGGATAAGCAAACTCCCTGAGCATCAGCAATTTAATAGCGTCTACTATTTCCGTGATATGTCCTGTAACGGTGGGTTGTACGTCTGGCTTTTTTACCATCAGGCTCGCCATGTCTTCAATAAAGGAGCAGGTGAACCTTGCTGAGAGGTCGAAAGGGTCTTCGCCTGTTTCTTTTGCCCTATTTATTATCTTGTCGTCCACATCTGTTATGTTAGATATATAGTGAACATCGTAGCCGCGATAGGATAGGTAGCGCCTGATGATATCAAATGATATGTAACTCCTGGCATGTCCCAGATGGCAGTGGTCGTACACCGTGGGGCCACATACATACATATTGACTTTTTTTCCATGGAGGGGGACAAACTCTTCCATCTCCCTGGTAAGTGTATTATAGACTCTCAATGCCATCAGTAAAGCCTCATCGATGTTAAATGTCTCAAAATATGAAATGTAATATGCCGAGGGGAAGATTCGAACTCCCGGAAAACCGCTCTGCAGGCGGTCACATTGGCCACTCTGTCACCTCGGCACTCTCATTATCCAGCCTCTGCTGTAAAGTAATGTCTGCGGGTTGGCTTATTTAGTTTTTGCTTGTCCGCACCACAAAATATATCCAAGTTAGTTTCAATATCTTTTGAAATATAAGGTGTAGAACCATGAGGGTCATATCCGTTGAACAGGTACTGCCATGTATAGCAGACCCCTGGAAGCTCAGGGTCATAGCACAGCTGGACGAATGTCCGGACCTTCCAATGCTTGCGAAGTACCTTCAGGGGCGCTATAGTGAGGGGCTCGGTGTCGTTATGGCGAAGAGCGGGTACAGGGAGATTACATTCTATAGCGATGGCAGGGTGGCCGTGCGCATGGTGGATACCACGGAAGAAGCTGAAAAGTTCATCAACAGCATGCTTGCAATGGCCTGCACCAAAGCACTCATTCTGGATGATCTGTAGTTTCTAACTGTCTTACAAATACGCACTTTTTTATTGTAGCATCATGAAGCAACTGGATAAGCTTAATGTCAAATTTTATATGTGATGACTCATATTATCTATAATTAGTATATTAATTTAGAAAGTGATGTATGTATTATTGTCCTAGCATTAGAATCGTTGTTTCCGGTAACCTTCCCAGGAACATGTTCAGTAACCTTATGTAAGGCAAATGTCGGGAGGAGTGAAGAAAAATGTATGCGCTATCTGTGAACTATCAGGATGCCAGGGGAGGCTCATGTGAACCATGAACCTCTGGCCGGCATAATCAGCAATGCTGCGCTGCTCCTTGCACTCTGGGTGATATATGAAGCGACTTTTCTTAATATCAGCATAAGCCCGCGTTTGAAAAAAATGCTTGTCGGGATTATCATTGGGTTTATATGCATTGCACTGATGATGAACCCCTGGGAGCTGGTCCCCGGACTGTTCTTTGACACGCGTTCGATTCTCCTGGGTATCACCGGACTATTCTTTGGCCTTGTACCGACAATAATAGCCATGTCTATTGCCGCAATTTTCCGCCTGTACCAGGGAGGTGCCGGGGTCTGGATGGGAGTTTCCGTCATAATCACATCGTCGATGCTGGGTCTTTTTTGGAACCGCTATCATGAAAAACTTAAACGCATCTTCGGGAGATTCGAACTATATGCTTTTGGTCTTACTATCCACATTACAATGCTTCTATGTACTTTCATACTTCCGTGGCAGCTCGCAATTGATACCTTGAGCAGGATAATTCTTCCCGTCTTGGTGATCTATCCTCTGGTGACAGTGCTGCTTGGAAACATGATGAACTGTCAGATCGACCGGGAAAACTCCAGGCAGGCACTCAGGGAAAGCGAGGAAATATTCGGACTGTTCATGGACAATTTCCCCGGGTACGCCTACATCAAAGATGAAAAAGGAAGGCATCTGTTCTGCAATAAGAAATTGGAGGAAAGGGTCGGATTGGAAATACCCCATTTACTGGGCAAATCCAATGAAGACCTGTTCCCTCCTGATGTAGCAAAGCAATTCTCCGCCAATGACCAGTTGGTGCTACAAAACAAGGGTACTCTGGTCGTTGAGGAAGAATTAATCCAGGATGATGGCACACAGACATTTCTTTCCTATAAATTCGTTATTACTCGAAAACATGGTTCGCCTTATCTGGGCGGTATCTCTCTTGATATAACTGACAGGAAGCGGGCAGATGAAAAGCTGAAACTGTATAACCAGCGCCTGAACATCTTTCACAGGATAGACAAGGGCATCATCAGTGCCCATTCCTCCCGGGAGATCGCATGTACTGTTCTGAAATGCATGCGCCGTATAATTGCATGCTCCAATGTTCATTTGATGTTGTTCGAAAAGAATTCAGCAGAGGCTTATGTGTTTGCAGCTGACGGTGAGATGGGCCCTGCTTTTTCTGAAGGTATGCTTTTTAGAGTCTCCATGCAAAAGCAGTTAAGTGAACTGAGCTCTGGATATATAATCTCATTTAAAGACCTGCCTGAATTTGAAGGTTTATTCTCTCCCTTATCAGGCCATATTCCTAAAGATACTTTTCATTCCGGTATCAGTGCACCGCTTATACTTGAGGGTGAGCTCATGGGGGCCCTGAATCTGCTGGCGGAAGACGATGGCTTTTTCCATGATGAGCATCTGGAGATTGTCCGGGAGATCGCGGCTCAGCTTGCGGTTGCTATTCAGCAGGCCCGCCTGAACGAGCAGATAAAACGCCACAGCTGTGATCTGGAAGAAAGTGTCAGGCAGCGGACATTCCAGCTTGAGGCTGCAAACAAGGAGCTTGAAGCCTTCGCATATTCCGTATCCCATGACCTTCGCTCACCTCTTCGTGCCATTGACGGCTTTTCCAGGATCATATTGGAGGATTATGCGGACAAACTGGACGAGGAAGGCAACAGGCTGCTGAGTGTCGTCCGGGATAACGCGCAAAAAATGGATAAACTTATTACGGACCTTCTCTCTCTTTCACGTGTCAGCAGAAATGAGATGAACCTGACAAATATAGATATGGCCGGTATGGCTGAATCTGTCTTCAAAGAGCTTACTTCACCGGAAATAAAAGCCAGATTCAATGTCAGTATAAATCAGATGCCAGAGGGCTGCGCAGATCCTGTCCTGATGAAGCAGGTCTGGAGCAATCTCCTTGCAAATGCCATCAAATATACTATGCCTGTGAAAGAGCCTGTGATATCCATTGGAGGCTACAGGGAAAATGGAAGGAACGTTTACTACGTGAAAGATACAGGAGTTGGATTCGACCCTAAATATGTGCATAAGCTCTTCGGTCTTTTCCAACGCTTGCACACAGAAAAGGAGTTTGAAGGAACAGGTGTGGGACTTGCTATCATGCAGCGCATTGTTCACCGTCACGGAGGGACAGTGTGGGCAGAGGGCAAGGTAAACGAAGGAGCAACATTCTATTTCTCATTACCTGCAAAGGAGGATTACAGCGATGATCGAAGGTGAGGTGGAAATATTACTTGTGGAGGACAATCCCAATGACTCGGAACTGGCTCTGAGGGCATTGAAGAAAAACAAGATCGCAAACAATGTAGTGGTTGTAACAGATGGAGAACAGGCACTTGATTTTTCTTTGCGAGGGGGAAGTTTTCCGGGCGTGATGCTGCCAATATACCGAAAATGGTCCTTCTGGACCTGAAGTGACCAAAAATGGATGGAATGGAGGTGCTGAAAGTCCTGAAAGACCACAACTCGACAAAGACCATTCCCATAATTATGTTGACATCTTCCAAGGAAGAGAATGATATTGTCGAAAGCTATCGTCTGGGAGTGAACAGTTATATTGTCAAGCCAGTTGATTTTGATAAATTCGTCGAAGCAGTTCGGGATATAGGCATGTACTGGCTACTTTTGAACCAGATGCCCATGGGCAAGAGGTGAATGGAAGAGCCATGGAAGAAAATAATCAGCTACGCATACTGTTCGTTGAGGATATGCCCTCTGACATGGAACTTGCAGAGAGGGAACTTACAAAAAACGGAATCTCTTTCGTATCAATAAGAGTTGAAACCCGGGACGAATTCATAAAGAACCTGGATAGTTTCAAACCCGATCTTGTCATTTCTGACTATTCCCTACCCTCCTTTGATGGCATGCAGGCGCTTAAGCTGTTACTGGAGCACGATGGTACCATTCCCTTCATCGTCTTTACCGGCTCCATGAATGAAGAGACTGCTGTAGCCTGTATGAAAGCCGGCGCTACGGATTACATTATCAAGGAATATACAAAAAGGCTCCCTTTTGCTGTGCGTGAAGCTCTTTTAAAGAAGAAGATGAGTTTGTCCAGGGACCGGGCTGAGAAAGAGCTTGCCCAGAAAAAAGAAGAGCTGAATAATTATTTCGACAACGCCCTTGATCTTTTCTGCATCGTCAGTACAGATGGTCTCTTCGTGCGCCTCAACAAAGCATGGGAGAGGGTCCTTGGTCTCAGAGTGGAAGAGCTGGAAGGGAAAACCATTCTGGATTTTGTTCATCCTGATGACCTCCGCACAACAGCAGATGTATTCTCTCTCCTGCAGAATGGTAAGGAAATATCCGGTTTTGTAAACCGTTTCAGGTGCATTGACGGGTCATATCGCTGGATAGAGTGGAAATCCTCTCCAAAGGATAATCTCATATACGCGGCTGCCCGGGACATCACTGACCGTAAACAGGCGGAGGACGCTCTAAAAGAGAGTGAGGAAAGACTCCAGCTGGCCATGGAAGTGTCAGAGCATGGTTTCTGGGACTGGGATATGGATAGCAACAAAGCCTATTTCAGTCCGAAATGGTACACAATCCTGGGGTACGAGCCTAATGAGCTTGCTATGAACTTTGGAACATGGTCCGGCCTTTTGCATCCTGATGAACGTGACATCGTGCTTGAGTCCCTGATGGCTCACCTTCGTGCCCTGCAGTATTTCAAAATGGACTACAGGATGAGATCTAAGTCCGGTGAGTGGGTGTGGGTGACAGGACGCGGCAGATCATTCAAAGTGGACGGTAACGGGGTGCCACACAGGGCAGTGGGCACATACGTCGATATAACCAGGCGCAAGAAGGCAGAAGAACAGATGCTGCTGGCCAGGATAGCTGCCGAGGAAGCTAACCGCAGCAAGAGCGAGTTCCTGGGCAATATGAGCCATGAACTGAGAACTCCTTTAAGCGGTGTGATTGGTTTTTCCGATATACTGCTGGAGGAATTATCTGCAGGGATGAACGAGACACAAATAAAGTACATATCTACCATAAACCGGAGTGGAAACCAGCTTCTGCATATTATCAATAAGATATTGGAAATATCCTGCATTGATTCAGGCAGCATGTGCATAAGGCTGGACAGGCTGAGTATTCATTCTGCTGTTGAGCATACATATACGTCCCTGAACTCCCTGGCTGTCAGGAAAAGGATCGAACTTCGCACGGACATAGACAGCCGTCTCACTGAGATAACCGCCGATGTCGAGAAGTTCAAAAGTATATTGTATAATCTGGTGGAGAACTCCATAAAATTCACACCGGAAGGTGGAATAGTTACGATAAGAGCCATACCTGAAGTGAATCATATCAAGATATCAGTAAGTGATACCGGCATTGGGATACCTGATCAGGAAAAGGGGCGCATATTTGAGCCTTTTTTCCAGGTGGACAGTTCCGCATCCCGCAGTTATGGGGGTACCGGGTTAGGACTTATGCTTGTTAAGGAATATGTGAAAATGCACGAAGGAACGATCTGGGTCGAGAGTGAGCCTGGCAAGGGGAGCACTTTCACTTTCATAATCCCGATAGGGACACCGCCATCAGAAAGCCCGGAATAAGAATGCCGGCTGGGCAGGAGCAGCACCACGAAGGGATATAAGAAAGGCTCTTCAGCCGAAGAACTCCTCACTCCAGTCTACAGAGCCCGGTCTGTATCTCTCAGCTAATTCCTTCTCCCTGCCTTTGGCAAGTCCCTCCAGGATGTTCCGTATGTCATCGAGAGTTCTTTCCACGGACTGAGAGGTTGTATCGATCTCAAAGACATTATCGCACCACTCCACCGACTCACAAAGGATAATGTCCAGAGATTCTGCTTCGAGGTTCTCCTCTACTTTTTCAGTGCAATAGTTCCTCTTTTGCAGCCTGTCTCTTAACACCTCAGGCTTTGTCCTCAGTACAATAACACTATCAGCCAGATGATGAGAAAGATGGCTGTCAAGGATAGTGATGTCGTCGGTACTTGCCATTTCCCTGACACGCCGGTCCACAAGGTCCATGTCGGCAACCACGCAATCTCTTTCATTATCCACTTCTGAGTAGAGTTTCTCCTCCTTGATGAGTTCGTTGATGTGAATGACCCGGTATGACGTCCTGCTCTCCAGTAACTCTGTAACAGATGTTTTCCCGGTTCCTGGTGTTCCTGTGATCCCTACAAGCATGATCTCTAATAAGCCTGTAAAGGCTTAATCCTTACCCATACCTGCAATCCTCAGGAAGTTGCCGATGATACACATGCCTTTTTCGGTAAGGATGGACTCCGGATGGAACTGCACACCATAAACCGGATATTCCCTGTGTTCCACAGCCATGATTATACCGTCTGCTGTTCTTGCAGTCACTGTCAGGCCTTCTGCTAAGTCATCTATTGCAAGGGAGTGATACCTTCCGACTTTGAAACTCCCCGGCAGGCCGTTAAAGAGCTGTGATTCATTGTGGCTTATCTCGGAAGTCTTCCCATGGACCGGCCCGCTCTTTGCATGCCCAATGGTGCCTCCGAAGGCAGCATTTATGGCCTGGTGTCCAAAGCAGACTCCCAACAACGGGATCTCGGGCCCGATATCACTTATGATTTCCAGACATGTACCCGCGTCCTCAGATTTGTGGGGGGTGCCGGGTCCCGGGGATATCACGATAGCATCGGGCTTAATTTGCCTTACCTCATCGACTGAGATTGTGTTTGGGGCTACTATGGTATCCGGCTCGAAAACGGAAACATAATCCACGAGGTTCCATACGAACGAATCCTTGTTATCGATGAACAGTACTCTCATCACTTCCCTCCTATGGCTTTTATCATTGCAGCCATCTTTCTCTCAGTTTCCTGATATTCGTAAGCGGGATCGGAATCGGCCACTATCCCGGCACCTGCCTGTACATAGGCAGTGTTGTTTTTAATCAGCACTGTCCTTATAACAATGGCAAAGTCAGCATCCCCGTTCCATGAATAATAGCCGACGCCTCCTCCATAAATTCCCCTTGATTCCGGTTCAAGGTCATCGATTATTTTCATTGCCCGGATCTTGGGAGCGCCGGAAAGCGTACCTGCCGGGAAGATGGCACGTGTAGCGTCGAACTGATCGCAGTCGTCCCTCATCTCCCCGCTCACTGTACTTTCGATATGCTGCACATGGGAGTACTTGATGACGCTCATAAGGTCATCGACCCTGACGGTGCCACCCTTGGATACCATTCTCACATCGTTGCGTCCAAGGTCCACGAGCATTATATGCTCGGCCCTTTCCTTCTCATCATCGAGCATTCGGGCAGCAAGTGCTTTGTCCTCCTCTTCATCACGACCTCTTGGACAAGTCCCTGCTATGGGGTTGGTTATTACCTTCCGGTCGTAGACTGTCATCAGGGTCTCAGGACTTGCACCTACGATGCCGATATCCTTGAAATTGAATATATACATGTAAGGGCTTGGATTAATGTTCCTTAGCCTAATGTACAGTTGCAGGGGTGTCTGCCCCATCCTGACCGTGTACCGTCTGGAGAGCACTATCTGAAAGATATCGCCATCTATGATGTGCTGTTTTGCCTGAAGGACAGCCTTCTCGAAAGTCTCCTGGTCGGTATCCGGCACCGGCTCTTCAGCATTCACTTTCCCAAGGATGCTGTCGCTGATCCCAATAACTGAAGCCATACTCAGTGACCTCTCCATAAGTCGTGAGTCAGCACAGGCATGCTCGTATACTGCTTCAAGATCACTTTCGCCTGTCACAAAGGGTGAGATGACAATGTAGGTTTCGCCAGTCATATGGTCAAAGACAAATGTCTTTGTCATGATGGCAAAATGCATGTCCGGGGTGTCAGCATCCGGTTTCTTATCGATATCAAGCCACGAATCGTACACAAAGTCGTAACTGTTGTATCCGATCGCACCTCCAAGGAAGGTTTGCCTGTCAAAGCGTTTCTGGTTCAGGAGGACCGCGTCATTGCTTGTGGGGAATATATCACGAAATGCATCCAGGGCATCTTTACCATCTTCTATTTTCACCCTGTACCTGCCCCCGATGAGAGGCTCCATCCGGCCCATGCATTTTACTCTCCTATATATATATTGTGAGAGTTCGGAACTTATCTGGCATTCTATCGTCAGGAACCGGTCCTTAATGGACACCACAATCTCAGGCTCAGAACCTGCAAAAGAATATCTGGCATGCCTTTTTTCCTTCTCGACAGACTCCAGGAGATAGGAGTGTCCTGCATTCTGAAGGGTTGCGTATAACTGCAGCGGGGTGCATACGCTTGGCACCTTTGCCATGAGCTGCACTATGGCAGGTTTCTGTGACCCCCTGACAAGGGATATGAACTCTTCCTTACTAAGATCAAAATCAACCATTGATACACCTTGCTTCTCTTATGAACCTGCACACTTTTGCAGGGTCTTTGTTCCCTTCCGTCTCCACTCCCGAGGCTGTATCCACAGCGAACGGCCGGACCTGTTCAACAGCATCGCGAACGTTTTCCGGCTTCAGCCCGCCGGCAAGTATGATTGGGATATCGGTATTTTCCACTATCTCTTTGCTCACTGACCAGTCGTGGGTGATTCCTGTACCGCCACTCATCCCGGTCTTTCCGGAATCCAGTAGTACACCATCGATCAGACCTGTCTCACTAAGTGCCTCTATCTGTGCTATCAGGCCTGCGGTCGTCACTTCCCTCGCTCCTGGAGGCACTGTGAATGTCTTAATGATTCTTTGCCGAGCGTCATCAATTCCATCTCGGATGATCCCTATCTCCTCCGGACCCATGTCATTATGGAGCTGAATACTATCCGGGTGGGTTTTTCTTATGAGCTTCAGGGCCTGATCAGTATTGTATGGCATTATTACAAGGACCGACTCAACGAAGAGTGGCACATGCCGGATAAGCCCGGATGCAGTATCCGGGTCTATCTTCCTGGATGTCTGCACCGGAACATCGGTGATGAAACCCACTGCATCTGCTCCGCACCTTACAGCCATGTCTATGTCTTCAGCACATCGCATACCGCATATTTTCACTTTTGGCATGTGTTTCATTTATTGCCTCACAGGCGCTCTTATCGTCACAGAAATCCATCAGTTTTTCAAGCGCCTTGCCGCTGTCTATGATTTCTTCAACTAGTGGTATGGCTTCTTTTATTGAGTCAGCCATGCCTGCCAGGTACAGGGCGGCAGCAGAGTTGATGACAATGATATCTCTCTTGGGGCCTTTTTCTCCTTTGAGGACGTATATTATGTCCCTTGCATTCTCTTTCGGAGTCCCGCCGACAATGTCTGTCGCTTTTGCCCTGTTGATCCCAAGCTCTTCAGGAGTAAGGGTATATGTCTTTATCCTGCCATCCCTGAGTTCAGCCACGCAGGTCTCGGCTATGCTGGATATCTCATCCATGCCGTCGCCATGAACGACCATTGCCCTCTCAACTCCCATTTTCTTCATGACTTCGGCAAAGGTCTTACACAACCTGCTGTCAAAGACCCCTACAAGCTGTGCTTTTGCATTGGCAGGGTTTGTCAGGGGCCCCAGTATGTTGAACACTGTCCTTGTACCAAGTTCCTGCCTTATACCTGCAACTCTTTTCATGGAAGGGTGGAAAACAGGGGCGAACATAAATCCAATACCTGCTTTTTCAATGATCTGCTTCACTTCCTCAGGGCTCTTGTCCACCTTTATTCCTAACTCCCTGAGCACATCCGCACTTCCCGAAAGTGAAGTAATGGAACGGTTGCCATGCTTTGCCACTGGAATACCGGCTGCGGCAGTGACAATAGCTGCGGCTGTTGAAACATTGATGGTGTTATGCCTGTCAGCCCCCGTCCCGACAATATCAATCAGTGTTCCTTTCACTTCAGGATAGATAAGATTGGCTGCTTTTTTCATCCCGGTGGCAAACCCGGCAATCTCATCTGCAGTCTCACCTTTCATTTTCAGGGCCATTAGCAGGCCTGCGATCTGGGCATCAGTGGACTCTGTGAATATCTTGGTGATAGCATCCTCAGCTTCCTTTATTGTCAGGTCCTGCCCTTCACTTACTTTCTTGATATACGCCTTCATCCAAGCACCTCTAAAAACATTAATGTATATTTATGTACACTAATGGATAAAGAGCATCACTTGTATTTATAGCTTATGGCTTTTGAAAACAGGGCAACTACGGAACAAGAGTGTTGGCACTAAAAGACATACAGGAAAGAAAAGAATACAAAGGCAGGTTTGAATAAAATCACATGTAGCAGTCTTCAGGACAATTTTCCACAGACGCTTCTGCCTTTTTCCGTTAGCTGGTAATATGTTGTGTTCTTCTGTGCAAAAGAGCTAAAGGTTGATGCGCAGGAGCTCCGGCATCCTGCGCATTTTCCTTCACATGTTCCTGCGTTTTGTACAATAGTTTTGAGATCTCCTCTTTTTTCCATGATGTTGAGCAGGTCCTTGAACTCATCCTGTCTGAGGTTCAGGCGGCTTGCAATCGTTCCCATTGTGAGATTCTCTTTTGAATCCATCATTGCGGCTATTCTTTTTAAAAAAAAGTTGTAACCTATTATCATGCTACCTCCCTGACTACAAGTATCTCATTCAGTGAGAACCTGTTTTTCCAATACAGTATCCCCATGAGTGGAAGTATCCCCAGGTATATTCCCGGCCTGAAGTTCTCCATAACGCTCCATCCTTCATAATCATCCGGGACAATAATTGAATCCAGGAGATTCCCTCCCATCGTCAGGATATATACTGCCATGAATACAAGCGACAAGAGTATTCCCACATAGACAAAGGAAACTCCTGCATTGACACCTTTTGTCATCTCCCTTGACCCATAGAGGAACACGGTTCCGATTATCACAAGGCATGCTCCTCCAAGAATATCTCCGGAAATGAACAAAAACTCTGCAATCCCTGTATTTATGCTCAGTCCTTCTGCAATGTGAAGTACTCCAAAAATGGAGTACAGAACTCCGGCAAGTAATGCGAACAGGAGTTCTTTGTTTTGATTAATTTGTTCCATCTGTTTCCCTCTCTAATTCTATATTTCCTGATCTTCAAGTAAGGAAACCTATTCTGCTTCCTATCTGATACAAAGTAAATGCAAAGACCCATGCCAGCCCTGTTCCGTATACAAGCTGGAAAAGTGTCCATTTCCATGACCCTGTCTCTCTTTTTATAACGCCTATACAGGCAAAGCAAGGCACGTAGAGAAGAGTGAACACCATGAGCCCAAGTCCTGCAAGGGGTGTCATTGCTCCGGCTGCCAGGATATTGGACAGGTTCTGTTCGTCCTCACCAGCTCCGTAGAGCACGCCCATGGATCCTACGACTATCTCCTTGGCAACAATACCAAACACCAGTGCAACAGCTATCCGCCAGTCAAATCCAAGGGGTGCGACTAAAGGCTCTATCAGGTGTCCTATCACTCCTACCAGTGAATCGGTACTGCCGTATATTTCTTCAGATCCGAACACTCCGCCACTACCAGGTGCAGGAATGGATGCCAGCAGCCATACACCTACAACACCGATGAGTATTATTCCGCCAGCCTTTTTCAGGTATATTTTAGCTCTTTCCCACATGTGGATGAAACTGCCTTTAAGAGTAGGCAGACGGTAATCGGGAAGTTCCATGATGAAAGGTGCATCTTCTCCCCTGAGGACTGTTGTCCTCATGAGCTTTGCACTTAGCACTGCAACCAGTATTCCAAGTGCATAGAGTCCGAAAATTACGATTCCTGCATCTCTTCCGAAGAATGCCCCGGCCAGGAGCACGTAAACAGGCAATCTTGCACCGCAGGATATGAATGGTGCGACAAGTATAGTGATCAGCCTGTCCCGAGGGTCCTCGATGGTCCTTGTTGCCATTATCGCAGGCACGTTACATCCGAATCCCATTATCAGGGGAATAAAGGATTTTCCATGAAGCCCTATCCTTCCCATGACCCTGTCCATGATGAATGCCGCCCTTGCCATGTATCCGCTATCTTCCATAAGGGAGAGCATGAAGAAGAGCAGCAGTATGTTAGGAAGGAATATTAGCACGGACCCGATGCCTGCAATGATGCCGTCGCCTACAAGGGAAGCCAGCCACTCTGTGCTGATAACTTCGGCAGTTGCACCCGCAAGCCATCCAAAGAAGATATCAATCATGTTCATGAACGGAGTGGCAAATGTGAATGTTAATTCAAACGCCGCCCACATCAATGCAAGAAATATGGGAATCCCCAGTAGTTTGTTTGTCACAACGCGGTCAACCATATCTGAACCACTGAGCTGGCTTGTGTTGATATCACATACCTGTCTCAACATGGCCTGGATAGTACTGTACCGCTGGTCTGCGATCTTTGTTTCAAAATTATCTTCATCCGTCTTCCTGAGTATCTCCCTGATCTGAGTGTATTTCTTACTCTCCTGTGCTTTTTTGATTATATTTTCGTCACCCTCAAGTAACTTTATGCTGAACCATCGCGAAGGGTAATGTGCAAAGTACTGGTCACTTTTAAGGATTACCTCAAGTTCATGTACCATGCCCTCTGTCGCTTCGTCATAACTTAATGGATCATCATTTTTCCTGGCCTTAGATGCCTCTTCTATAACAGCATCCAGCAGTCTCTCAATACCAGTACCTTTGCTTGCGATTGTAGGTATCACCGGCACATCCAGGAATTCCTGTATCTTTTCCTCATCGATCCTGTTTCCTTTTGCAAGGGCAAGGTCTTTCATATTGAGTGCAATTACCAGTTTCACACCCAGTTCCATCAACTGGGTCGACAGGTAAAGGTTCCTCTCAAGGTTCGTTGCATCTATGACCTGTACTACAATGTCCGGTTTTTCCTCTATCAGGAAGTCGCGCGCAATTATCTCGTCCAGGGAATATGTTGTAAGGCTATATGTTCCGGGAAGGTCTACGATCTCCATCTCAGTGTTCTTGTAGACCCTTTTTCCCATCTTTCTTTCAACAGTCACACCGGGCCAGTTGCCAACATGTTGCCTTGAGCCGGTTATCGCATTGAATACGGAGGTTTTCCCAACATTTGGATTCCCAGCAAGGGCTACTGTTATTTTTTTTGTCATAATGTCACCATCATGGTCTTGTTCCGGCCCTATCTATTCGACTGTTTCAACGAGAACCGTCTGTGCTTCTTTTTTCCGAAGAGAGAGGTTGTATCCTTTTATCTTGAATTCCACAGGGTCTCCAAGGGGTGCCCGTCGCATTACTTCTACTTTTGTCCCCGGTGTCAGTCCCATGTCAAGGATCCTTTTTCTCAGGGATCTCTGTCCCGTAAGCTTCAGTATCTTTACAGATGTTTCAGGTTCAATGAGGTCCAGTGTTTTTTCCGGCATTGCTATTCTCCTATAAGTATGTCTATTTAATGTAGTTGAACCTACAATCAGTTGTATTCTATATATTCTTTTTCATTGTCTAGTTTATTTCACAATGCAAACATAATGGTAACGGGGGTATTTTCAAAAAGATGGTCTATGAGTTGGAATCTCGCAAAAAAGCCGTTGCTCCGCACTCTAAAAGCCAAATGCAATAATGAATAAAGAATAAAAAACAAATAAAAAATAACAAAGAAGTTGCAAGCGATGCTGCCTGCAGGAAAGGAATTCTAATGTTGGTCTTGTTCTTCTATCATTTCATATATCTTTCTCATGTCAAGACAACTCTCCACAACCCCCGCAAGCTCTTCATAGGCTTCTTCTTCGGTCGTCACAACCTCGGGTATATATTCAACACCTTTTTTCTCTGCAAGGTATATCATGAGGGCATGCCTGACATTCGCATTCTCGAAAAGGCCGTGAAGGTAGGTACCCACAACAGTACCGCTGTCATCGATGCTGCCATCATTGCCAAAAACGGTTTTTTGGGTCTTTGTGGTGCCCATATGTATCTCGTAACCCCATACCTCCTGGCCTTTGATATGCTTGAATATGGGTCCTTCGGCAACAACCTCCTTACGGACCTGGATGGTCATTTTCTTGTATTCACCAAAAGAAGTCTCCACATCCAGCAAACCAAGGCCCTCGTAGTCAGCTTCTGTCCCGTTCTCAACTCCGGAGTCATGTATGGTCCTGCCGAGCATCTGGTACCCGCCACATATGCCGAGTATAGGTATCTTGCCGTGCAGGGCGCGTATCCGTACATCCATGCCACTTTCCTTCAGGTCCAGCAGGTCGCTCACAGTGTTCTTTGTGCCGGGGATGATTATGCAGTCCGGCTTCCCGAGGTCTTCATCAGGATTGACATACCTTACGCGTGCTATCTTCTCAAGGGGTTCGAAATCAGTGAAGTTTGATATTCTGGGCAGGCGGATGATGGCAATATCCACATCGTTGATATTTTCCTGCTTCTCCTGGCTTTTCTTCTTCTTGCGTATAGCCATGGAATCCTCGGAAGGTATCTTGAGGTTGTAATATGGCAACACGCCCAGCACAGGCACACCAGTCAGCTCTTCAAGCTGCCGGAGTCCCGGCTCGAGTATGGCAGGGTCACCCCTGAATTTGTTAATGACAAATCCTCTGATATTCCTGCTAATGTCCTCGGGAAGCAGGGCCTTGGTGCCGTAGAGGCTGGCAAAGACGCCTCCTGACTCAATGTCGCCTACAAGTATAATAGGTGCACCGGTTATCCTGGCTGTTCCCACATTAACGATATCGCGGTCATAGAGGTTAATCTCGGCGGCCCCGCCTGCGCCCTCCATGACTATCAGCTCATATTCGGATTCCAGTCTTTCAAGCGCTCCCTTAAGGACACCGTGCATCTCTTCTATGGAGTCATAATAGTTGCCTGCAGACTTGTCGGCATATGGCTCTCCCAGTACTATCACCTGTGATGTCCTGTCTCCTTTGGGTTTCAGAAGGACCGGGTTCATATCGGCAGTAGGCTCGACCCCGGCTGCCTTGGCTTGTATTGCCTGGGCGATACCTATTTCTTTGCCGTCTTTTGTTATCCAGGAATTCAGGCTCATATTCTGTGCCTTGAAAGGTGCAACCTTGTATTTACGGGAAAGGACTTTGCAAAGCCCTGTGACCATAATGCTCTTTCCGACGTCTGATGCAGTACCAAGGACCAATAGTTTCTTTGCTTTTTTACCGTCTGCCATGTAGAACAACCCTTCAGATTTGGAAGTTTTTAAGTTAAGGTTATGTGGATGTGAGATAGTCCAACAGTTTTATGAGGGACAACTTATATCTACTTAACTCCGGTTAATCTTAGTAATTAACTCCAGTTTATCTTAGTTAAGGTGGAACATGACTGAACTTTTGCATGTAAGTGGCGGACCTACAAAACCCGAGATAATTGCAATATCCCTATCTAAACTTGATTTAAAAAATGGGGATAGTTTTTTCGATATTGGCTGCGGTACAGGTGCTGTATCCATTGAAGCCAGCAAGATGGTGTGCGATCTGAAGATCCATGCCATCGACGCCAGGGAAGAGGCAATCGAGGTCGCAAGGACCAATTTCAGGTCCTTCAACATAGAGAATGTAACTCTTTATTCAGGTGAATCCTCCGATATCCTGAGCAAACAGCCGGTTGGCAGTATCGGCTGTGCATTCATCGGCGGTACGAAGAATATCTCCCGGGTGCTTGAGGTCCTTGCAGAGAAGAAGGCCAGAAGCATCGTGGTGAATGCGGTCAGGATAGAAACAGTCGTAAATGTAATAAACAAGTTAAAAGAACTTGGCTTATTCGATGAGGTGCTGCACATTATAGTGTCGCGTGGTGCGCCGCTGACAGGTGAGACGATGTTCAAGCCTGAGAATCCTGTATACGTCGTTGTAGGAAGGTCAGCCGAAGATCAGCACAACAACAGTTGTTAGTAATATTGCTTAGTAATAATTATAGTCAACTCATAGTGAAATTATGTAAGTACAATCTTAAGCGTATGGTGATTAAAAAATGCTTGTTGGAGTAGGACTTGGACCCGGTGACCCGGAACTTCTGACATTGAAAGCTGTCGAAACACTGAAAAAGAGCTATAAGGTCTACGTTCCCGGCCGCCTTGCAGCAGAACTGGTAGCACCTTATGCGGAAGCCGAGATAATGGACTTCCCCATGCTGACCGATTATAATGTGCTTAATGCAGTCTGGAAGAAGAATGCTGAGATGATAGCTGAGGAGTCCAGAGATAATCTTGTTTCTTTTGGTCTTATCGGTGACCCCAATTTCTTCTCTACCTTCACTCACCTTAAGCGCGTGATGAAGAGGCTGTATCCTGATGTAGAGACCTCGACAATTCCGGGTATCAGTTCGATAACCTCCTTTGCCGCACAGACCGGTGCAGAGGTGGATGCTTCTTTTGAGGTAAGTGACGGATCTGACAGCAAGTATAAGATAAGGTTGAAGGCCAGCAGACCTCTTGAGATCATCGATTCATTCAAAAAGGAAGGCTACAGTAAGTTCACTTTTGCAGAACGGCTCTTCAGTCCTGATGAAGTGATTATCACGGAACAGGAAAATATTCCGGAGAAAGGTAATTATTTCAGCATTATCTTCGCGGAAAAGGAGTGACTCACAGGAGCATCACAATGACGAACAATAAGGTATATTTTGTAGGTTCCGGTCCGGGCAATGAGAAATATATAACAGTTGCAGGCCGTGAACTTCTGGAAGAGGCGGACCTGGTTATATATGCAGGCTCACTTGTGAATCCAAAAGTACTTGATTACTCTAAAGGGGAAAAGATCGACAGTTATGGTCTGACCCTGGACGAGACCAACAAGCTCATACTTGACAGCCTCAGAGCCGGCAAGAAAGTAGTCCGGCTGCACAGCGGTGACCCGTCTCTATACGGATCTATTGTGGAGCAGATGGAAGAGTTAAAGAACGCCGGTGTGGAAATTGAGATAATACCAGGTGTGTCTTCCGTCTTCGCCACTGCTGCCGCATTGCAAACACAGCTGACACTTAACAATGTCTCAGAGACACTTATTATCACACGCCCGGCAGGACAGACCCTGGAAAAGGACAAGATAAAGGAGCTCTCCAGACATAATGCGACCATGGCTGTTTTCCTGGGAACCCAGAAGATCGAGGAGATCATGGAAAAGGTCGAGTACCCGCCGGAAACTCCAGTGGCAGTAGTCTTCCATGCCTCATGGCCTGACCAGAAGATAATAAAGGGAACGGTTGCCGATATTGCAGGCAAGGTCAAAGAAGCAGGTGTCAAACGCTCAGCTATGATACTGATTGGCGGAGTTGTGGATCCTGTGAATTATGGGAGGTCTTACTTATACGGAGTGGCACAAGAACCGCTGTCATAACCTTCGAGCGCAATCTCGAAGTTGCACAGCGTATTGCAGAGCACCTGAAAGCTGATGTCCTGATGTACGGGAAGGATGTATTCAGTAAAGCATTTGAGGAATATGACTCCATAGTGGCGGTCTTTGCCACGGGGATAGTCGTGCGCGATATCGCACCACTCATCCAGGACAAGTGGAAGGACCCGGCGGTAGTGGTTGTGGATTCAAACATGAATTTCGCCATTTCCCTGCTTGGGGGCCACCACGGTGGCAATGAGCTGGTTCGAAAGATCTCCGAGATCGGGCCGGTTCCGGTCATCACGACAGCGACCGAAGTGCATAATCGCAATTCGGTTGAAGGCATAGCTAAATCCCTCGGCTGTGATATCGTTAACAAACCCTCCACAGTGCAGGTCAACTGTGCCCTGCTTGAGCAGGATGTGGAAGTCCTTGAGATAAAAGGGCCCCGAATAGTTATTGTCGGCGATGATGTGTCCGTCCTGAAAAGAGAAAAGGCAGAAAACCCATGATAATAGGTATCGGAGCCCGCAGGGGTGTCAGCAGTCAGGAAGCAATAGATGCTGTGCATAATGCTCTGGCAGAACTTGGCAGGGACATCGCTGATGTGCAGTTGCTTGCCTCTGCAAAGTTGAAAGAGAACGAAGAGGGTCTTCATGAGGCATCAAAGACCCTTGGGATCGAATTAAGGTTCATAGATCACGATGAATTGAACAGGTATGATGCGCCGTCTGATTCGCAGGCAAAACGCTTCGGGCTTACAGGTGTAGCAGAACCGGCTGCACTGGCGCTATCGGAAAAAAAAGAACTTATACTAAGGAAGAAAGTTTATGGTAGGATCACAATCGCAATCGCAGAGTGAGGCATCCGGGAAAGGAAGGCTGTACATTATAGGTATAGGCCCAGGTTCTGTGGAACACCTTACAGTAAAGGCAAGAGAGGTCATACTGAATTCCGATTATGTCGTCGGTAACGGTACTTATCTTGATCAGATGGCAAGTCTGCTGGACAAGCAGAACATTGTCCGCAGCGCAATGGGTAAGGAAGTAGACCGTGCACGTAAGGCAGTGGAACTTGCGCAGGGTAACGTGGTTTCCATGATCAGCGGCGGAGATGCTAATATCTATGGCATGGCCGGCCTTGTGCTTGAGGTCGCAGAGCACGCAAACCTCAATGTTGAGATAGAGGTGCTGCCAGGTGTTACAGCTATCACCGCTGCAGCAAGTGTCCTCGGTGCGCCTATTGTCAATGATTTCTGTACCGTGAGCCTCAGTGACCTGCTGACTCCCTGGGAAGTCATTGAGAAAAGGCTTGATGCAGCAGCTTCAGCAGATTTTGTCATGTCTCTCTACAACCCCAAGAGCCGCCAGCGTAATTCTAATTTCTCAAGGGCTATCGAGATCATCAGGCGCCATAAGGAAGATTCCGTGCCTGTAGGCCTTGTAAAGAACGCCCTGAGGGACAAGGATCAGGATTACATTGTCACAACCCTTGGCGAGGTACTTGATCATAACGACTGGGTGGACATGAGCACCACCATCCTTATCACTACTAACGACTCCCGTGTATGGGACACACCGTATGGTAAGAGGATAATCACTCCAAGGGGGTATCACAGGAAATATGACTACTGAATCCAAAAATACTGATGCAGGTATCGAAGACCTTGTGGAAATGACTACTGAGATCGACTCGGAGCTCATTGCTATCTGTAATGACCTTGGATCACAGACCGATGAGGCAAAGGCTATCTACATGACGAGCCGCAACATCGCCCGCAAACTTGTAGGTGATGAGACGGTCGAGGACCGCGTCAAACAGCGCTGTGTTACCTCCACCGGCGATCCGGCTGTTGCAGATATCATGCGATTTGTGAACGATCCTGTCAAAGCAGGCGTGGAAGCTATCAAAAAAGGTGTTCCTATTCTTGTTGATATCAACATGGTCAAGGCAGGGATCACCAAAATGGGGCACAAATGTGAGATAATCTGTGTACTAGATAAGGATGAGGATGCAGAATTTGCACGCAAGCACGGTATTACAAGAACCGCAGCAGGTTTCCTGAAATGCAAGGACATACTTGAAGGTTCAATTGTTGCCATAGGCAATGCGCCATCTGCTGCGTTTGCAGTATGCAGGATGATAGAGCACGGTATCAAGCCGGCTATCATTGTAGGCACACCTGTAGGCTTTGTCAATGCCGCAGAATCCAAGGAAGCTGTCAGGAACATGGATGTTCCCTCAATCACATGTGTCGGAACACGGGGCGGAACACCAATGGCAGTAGCCTGTATCAATGAGCTCGTTGCAATTGCAAATGAAAAATAAGTGCAATTGTAAGTGTGCCGCAGAATATGGCGCACTTAAATCTCTTTTTGATTGGCGCAAGTGCCTTTAAAATGTCAGTATCACATCGCAGCATTAGTGTATACCATCCAGGAACCTGCAAGTATGAGCAGTACCCCTGCAACCTTTTTAATAATGGCGTCATATCTTGCTATCCTGCTGAGCCTGGCTGAAGATATGTTTGCTGAATATGCGATGATAAGCATAGGCACTGCAAAACCAATTGAATAGATAAAGAGCATTGATGCGCCATAGGTCATGTTCCCTTCGAGGGCAACGGCGGCAAGTATCGCTCCCAGTATAGGTCCTACGCAGGGAATCCAGATCACTCCCAGGGAAACTCCAAGAAGCAACCCTCCAAAAGCACTGTTATTCTGGACGTGTATCTTTCCTGTATAGTTCGCTACGATGCCGAAAATGTCAGCTCCAAAGAGCATAGAGATGCCAAATATCGCTATGAGTAGTCCTGCGAGAATCCTTAGGTTCTCAATATGTGGGTAGAGTACTGCTCCAAAGGCTGACGCTATGATGCCCATGAGAGTGAATGAAAGGCTAAGTCCAAACACAATGGCAAAAGGCCTGAACTTCCCCTTTCCTGCAGAGTATGCCAGGATGACAGGCAGCAGAGGCAGTACACATGGTGACAGCACACTTACGATACCTGCAAGGAAGGATGCCACCGGGCCCAGTGTAAAAGTATCCTGAAACATGTTTTAGTTTTCTGCAGTGTTTTTGCTGCGTTCTTTCAGTGCATAGTCAAGTGTCTGAGTAAGGTCTGCCTTCCTTGTAACTCCTATGAATCTTGCATCTTTTTCAAGCCTGTCTGTGGTAGTCCGGCCATCCCTCCTCATATAAACATAGGTCCCGTTCTCAATATCAGTTATAACAAAGGAATCAGGTACGTAATATACGCTGAACCCCAATGTGCCGACTTTCTGCGTGTCTATATATATCACAGTAGCTCTGTCCTGATATTCTAAAGATATATCTTCCATTATAGGCTTTTGAACTTTGCACCCTGGACAACTATCAAAGCCAATCATGGCAAGCACAGGTCCATCTTCAAGTGCACTATTGATATCCCCCAGGCTGGATGCGGATATCATTCCCACATCAGCCGGGGATGACGCGTTTATGTCATTGCCATCATTTTCTGTGCACCCACTGACTGCCAGCAATAAGGTAAAGAGAATTATAAGTTGAAGAGTCTTTTTGTACAGTTGATTACCCCCAATAGCAGGTTTCTATTAACTTCCAGATAAATATGTTTTTTCATGAACATACAGAAATCCATTTTAGCGGAAGTCCTGAAATCAGTTTATTTTCCGGATAGTACTTTCCATCTAAGGAGGACCCCCTCCTCCATCCTGGCCGCATCAATCAGTTCCAGTTTTAGTATGTCCTTTTCTAAAAACCCGTTGCCATCTGCAAAAGTAGGGGCAGTCTTACCGCCTATTATTAGATTGCCAACAAAGGTATAGATCTCATCCACCAGGCCGCCAGAGAGAAGTCCCCAGTTGAGGGTGGCTCCGCCTTCGACCATCAGCCTGTTTATACCCATTTCATGCAGTATTTCCACTGCTGCAGCAAGGTCTACTTCACTATCTCCTGCACTGACAATAGTAGCTTTCTCCCGAAGCCTTTCCATCCTGTCAGCAGGCGCGGAACTGGATACCACTATTATCCGTTTTCCCTCTCCTTTGATGAAAATGTCTGAGTCAAGGGGGATTCTTGCCTTGCTGTCTACAACGATCCTGGCCGGGTTCTCTTCCAGCCCTGCCTCTTTGCGCTCAATCCTCCTTTCCGGGGATTTGACGGTAAGGCCTGGATTATCTGCCAGCAGCGTCCCAATGCCTACCATGATGGCATCAGAGGAGGCTCTTAAAGCATCCATCCTGTCAAAATCCTCTTTTCCTGATATCCTTACCTGCTTCCTTTGCTTTGTGGATATCTTTCCGTCGGCCGACATTGCGGAATTGATGAATATGAAAGGTCTTCCCATTATGACCACGCTCAAGAGCCCTGAAAAAAGAATAAGTATGAACCTTCTGTCAGAAGGTCCACTGTTCAGTCACCGTTCACAATAGCTCTCAGGAGGTTGCGGTCCCTTAAAAGGCCCAGGAATCTCTGGTTCGCGTTCACGATAGGGATCTGGTCTATCCTGTTGCGCTTCATCTTGAGTGCGCATTCGCTGACCCCGGATATGTAGGCAGCCTTTACGAGGTCCTTGACCATGATATCCATAGCAGGCACAGAAGGAACCTTTACTCTTGATACGCTGTAGTAGATGCTCATGGTATCCCTCATGGATTCCCATGTCCACTCGTCATCATCCGAACCATTGGACATGTCAGCCATTTCAACAGTGTCCTCGATAATGCTTGCGTTTATTATGTCCCGGTCAGTGATTATGCCTACTACCTCAAGATGGCTGTCGATCACAGGAACAGCTTTTGTTTTTGCAAGTTCCATGATCCTTGCAACAACGTTCAGTGGGGTGTCTGTCCACACAGGCACTGAAACCGGATTCAGGTATTGCCCGACATGCTCGGTAATATTCATATCAGCAAGCACTGCTATAATGTCAGCAACTGATATTATGCCAACAAGTTTACCATCTTCAACAACAGGAAGCCTTCTGATGTTATTCTCAAGAAGGGTCTTAGATGCAACAGTTATGTCTACATGCGGCTCAATAGTCAGGGGGTTGCGTGTCATCAGCAAAGCAAGTTGTTCTTCCTCCGGGTTCTTCAACAGGTTTGCCCGGCTGACTATCCCTACGACCTTGCCATCCTTCAGGACAGGAACTCCTGATACCCTCTTATCTTTAAGTAAACTATGGACTTCATCCCTTGAACCCGGAAGGGTTGCATAGGCGACATCTGTCCTCATAATGTCCATAACTTTTACATTCTTTGGCATATTCTGCTCCCTCTTTACTCCTTGCCGGACATGCCACGAACGACAAGTACCGGTACCTTGGAGTTACGAATAACGTTCTCAGCCACACTTCCAAGTAAGAAATGATCAAGTCCTCTCTTCCCGAGAGTTCCCATAATAATAAGGTCCATACCCTGTTTATCCGCAAAATCGACTATCTCCGTTCCGGGATGTCCCTCGAGGATTATGGATTCGAATGGAACGCCTTCTTTCTCTGCAATCTCTCCCAAGGCTGTTGTTACGTCATTTGCTTCCTTTCCCAGAAGTTCATACATCATTTCCCAGCCTGCATCCATTGGGATGGAGGCAAAAGCAGCTGTATCGACAACATATCCTGCGTACAGTTTCGCACCGCACATCTTAGCAAACTCCAGGGCATGCTGGATTGCTTTCTTGTTCTGGTCGGATCCATCAGTTGCAATAAAGATCTTCTTATATAGGTCGCTTTTCATAGTCCCTCTCCGTTGTGAACAGATTAAATCAGATGATTATAGATAGAATATCGTCAGGTCTTCCTCTTCTCACGATACTGCTGATAGGATTTCTTACCCCTGCAAGATTATGTGAATTTCCATTGAGGATCATTACTTTTGCTTGATTCTTCTCCAGGATAGAACCTGAGGTATTAAGCCCCAATACTGCTGCACCCATAAGCGTACACATAATAAATACTTGTCTGTCCTCAAGCCCGAACACCTTGGATAGTATCTCCATTTCAGAGAACATACTGACCGAGTTTAGCATGACATTGTCTGTCCCCACAGCCACCCTGATACCCGTTTTAAGCATTTCCCTTACAGGTGCCATACCTGCACCCGTTATGAAATTAGAGCGCGGGCAAACTACAACAGGGATGTCCTGATCTGCTATCTCTTTCAGGTCTCCTTCCTGTGCTTTTGTAAGATGTATCAGCATATCCGGCTCAAGGGAAAGCGCTCCTTGTATATCGCTTCTGTCATTCTCACCTGCGTGGATAGCAAATTTTTTCTTTTCTTTCTTAGTATATGTTCTAATCTGCTTAAGGATTTGCAGATCCACATCATTGGCACCACTCATCCCAATGCCTTCAGCTCTCCCGAGGACCTGCTCTATCTCCCTGTGTAGCACGTCATTATTGACAGAAGGGTTCCTTGGCCTCCCCAGTTTGATGCACTCAATGCCAAGTCCGTCAACCGCCTCCTCCAATGCATGTACTCCCTGCAGCCCCCCCTCCCTGAAATCAGCAAAAGCTCCCGTACCGGTCATGATCATGTCCCGGATGGAATGCTCCATAGCCTCCACAAGTTCGTGGTAAGGCGCCTTGTTTAGCACCTGATGCTTCAATCCGTCCGGAGGCTTCACAAGGGCGTTCAGGTCTCTCTTTACATGGTAGTCTACACATTCACCCAGTTTAGGATCTTTAAGGACCGAGTCCCCGATGTGAGTGTGCGCATTTATAAAGCAAGGTGCAATGATATTCGTTGAGTTGTTCTTCTCTTCCGAGACTTCTTTGATGATACCATCCCTGATAACGATGCAGCCTTCGATTATATCCATTTCGGGGCCGTAGACGATTGTTCCGTAGACTGTTTGCTCAGTGGTCATTTGCATCATCCGCTGTATAATATCTACACAGTATTTCTATTTCCAGTTGACTGATTTAAGAATGTCAGCTTGGTAATATGAACTTATTATTTGCTTGCTGTTGAGATATCGTTAGATTTATATATTGGTTTCTATAAGGTACAACTGCGTATTGCTAGGTCCTTGCATGAGAGTATGGCAGAGCCTTTCTGTGATTGTACAGACAACCTCAATGCGCTACACACATGATAATGCGATAAAAGCCTGTCACGAGGGAAACCGGGAAGGACAGCGGGAATCCCATAGGATGATCTTTCGGAGTTAGTGCGCCGGGCAACAGCATTATCATTTTGATCTTACAGTTGGTTATCTCTTCTGGTGATCCCATGTCCTTTGAGGATGCAATCAAAACTGTTGAATGCGGTACCATTATAGATGTAGAGGTAACGCCTGGTGCAAAAAGGGTATGCATTCCAGGCGGTTACAATCCCTGGAGGAAAAGGATCGAGGTCAAGCTCTCAGAGAATGCCCAGAAAGGCAAGGCTAACGAGCAGTTAGTGGAAAGCTTCTCTGCATTGTTCAGATTACGGGCATCAGAAGTCTCCATTGTTACGGGAATGAAAAATACTAAGAAATCTATCCTTCTTCTTGGAATCGGGCGTGAACAGGCAGTGGCTGCGATGAGAGAAGGCCTTGAGAATATTCTGGATTGAATACTTTCACTTAGCTTGGATCCTCTTAATATAATCTGAATGTCTATGTAATCATTGAGGTGAAATAGATGGATGATTTCTTTCAAAGTCTGGTAGCAAGAGCTGCTTACTTCGAACAATTCGAAGAATTCGTTCGCTATTACAAGTGATCGTAATGTTACCCTGCCGTGTCGCCCTCCTAATCCCAAAGCAAACCGCTTTCATTAACGGCAGGTCCCAACTTTCACTTGTTTTCAATTTATGCAGCCCTTTTAATGTGGGGTGCTTTTCCTGTGGCTGACACTACTGACAGTCAGCTTTTAATCATATTATCTATTAATTGTCTGTGACAATTACTGTAGTCATCTATTGTCTGATATAACAGCATGTAGGATACACTGGAAATAGCTTTTTCAGTTCAAACTAAATATATCGTCCCACTATCCAGGTCCAAATGACCCATGACAGATAACAACAAGCAGAATCGGCAATTTAAAGCGCCTTTTCATGTCTACGAGAAAAGGCTTGAGAATATTGAAGAGATAATCAGCGAGCTGACCCAGCTTGCAGCAGAGAATGCAATATTCATAGTTGAAGGCAAAAGGGACGTTCAGGCACTTAAGAAGCTGGGAGTTGAGGGCCATTTTGAAATCGCTACCCAGCGTTCACTATCCAACTTCTGCGAAAGTATTGCACAGCTTAATGAAAAAGTGATCATCCTTACAGACTGGGACCGGCGCGGGAATATGTTAATGCTGAAGATAACAAAACATTTCCACTCACTTGGTGTGAACCCGGATATACGGTTAAGGGAACGCCTGATATCCATTGTCCAGAAAGAAATAAAAGATGTGGAAAGCTTGCATACCTATGTAATAAAACTAAGACGACTGGTAGGGCATTCCACAATTCAAGGTCATTTTAATGAATAAGGTTAAACTACATCCCGATGATGTGGTTCCCACGTTCTTTCAAATTCCGGATAAAGTTCGGACTTGTCCATCAACTCTGCATATACATCATGTCTTGGGCTGACTATTACCACGTGAGCAGGCGGATGTATCTTCCTCAGTTTACTAATAGCTGCACCGGCGTTGTTGTCCAGTTCTACCAGCGCGGCTGAGTTACATTTTGCCCTCAGGGGCACCCCTGCAACACTAACAAGCAGATTGTCTGCAAAATTAGGCTCGATCCTTTTAGGCTTGGATGCAAACCTCATGTGTCCGTAGTGTTCAAGGTCGTGCAGTGCAACATTCACTTTATCCGGATTATCGCCCCGGATAACGGCAAAAGATTTTACTTCGATCCCCATTTTATTTTATCCCCCTGTGTTTTTCATGCTAGTACAGATATCAATCCTTTTCTACCTCTCCACAAGTAGCATAAGAATACCAGCTTAAATCTTATTAAAACTTTGCGTATAATAAACTTTTCTATTAATATATTGGGGAAAAATAATATTCTATCGAAAATACTTATTTGCCAAGCTCCTTTGACCTGTTGGAGGATGCAATGACTGCCTTCATGAATGCTGCCCTTATGCCGCTCTCTTCCAGCTCGTATATGCCTCTTATCGTAGTTCCTCCGGGAGATGTGACCATGTCCTTGAGCTCTCCTGGATGGATATTGGTCTCAAGCATCATCTTTGCAGCACCAAGTACTGTCTGTGCGGCCAGTATCAGCGCACTATTGCGATCAAGCCCTTCATAGACCCCGCCGTCAGCCATGGCCTCTATTACCGGAAATATAAATGCAGGCCCGCTTCCGGAAAGCCCGGTGACAGCATCCATAAGGTTTTCCTGAACGGCTATCGCGCTGCCTACGGACTGGAATATCCTGAGGACATCATCCGCATCTTCTGCAGAGGCATTCTTCCCCTGTGCTACCGCAGAGGCTGCTTCTGCCACAGTTGCAGCTATATTTGGCATGACACGTACAACACGTGTCCCTTCATTCAGCTCGCTTTCGATTGTTTCCAGTTTCACGCCCGCAGCAATGGATATAACCATTTTGTCCGGGGTGATGGCATCCTTTATCGAGGAGAGGACGGTCTTCAGTATCTGTGGCTTCACAGCCAGAACTATTATGTCTGAATTCCTTACAACCTCAATGTTATCCTGAGTAACATTGATGTGCAGGCTTTCACGAAGCTCCTTCAATGAAGCCTCAAAGACGTCGCTGGCATAGATGCCTGAGCAGGGAATGATTCCTGCAGTGCATATTCCTCTGATCAGCGCGCTTCCCATTTTTCCGGTTCCGATAAAACCAATTTTTTTACCAACCAAACTCATGATAACCACTTTGATACATTAAAATGAAATAAATAAATGATCTACTTCTTTTTTATCGTTACGATGTCTCCAAGCGTGGTGCCTTTGTTGAGGCGTTCTCCGCTCCAGTCATCTTCTCCGCTCCTTTCCGTAAGCCTGATGTCAAGCTCTCTCTCAAGCTTCTTGCGCACACCTTCTTCCGGGACTATCTCTCCACGCTCAAGTTTCTTTATCAATGCCGCTTTTTCTTTTATTCTGGTGGCGAGCTCTTCATAGCTTAACTGCTTCTTTTCCCTGGCTTCCCTGATGATGCGGTCATAGTCATCAACAAGTTCATCACTCATGGCATCCGGGCGTTTTCCTGCAGGCCTGGTGCTCCTCCTTTGTGTGACAGGTGCAACAGGTGAAACCTTTCTGGAAACTGGTGCACGTTTTTCCACGTTCTTCCCATACTGGGAACATCTTGGGCACACAGTGAGTTCACTACCATCTATAGTGATCTTGGAAGAAGGCCCTTTAATATCAGCGCCGCATATTTCACATTGCATAGATCTCAACTCGAAAAGTCAAATCTCATCTTTACGAAAGGGCTATATACCCTTTGCACTTAAATAATGTTCGGAGGCATATGAGCGAGACCAGCGACAGTGATGTAAATCACGAAAGATATGACTTTACCAATGTAAACAAAGCAGAATACGGCTACTTTGGCGCAGAAAGTGAAGAGGACTTCTCGAAATACCTGCTAGACCGTATGAGGCAACTGGAGTCGCGAAACAATCTCCTGAAGGAGCAATGTGACCAGATAGAGTCAGAAAAGCGTTTTGTGGAAAGCCAGAAACTGAAATACGAACGGGAAGTCAGAAGACTTCAGGCTGAGATAGACCGCCTGAAAACCGTTCCTCTTGTAGTTGCAACCATAATGGATATAATCAGTAACGATAAGGTCCTTGTGAGAAGTTCGACAGGCCCTCAGTTCATGGTGAACGTATCCCAGTATATCGATGACAAAGACCTTGTTCCGGGAGTAAAGGTGGCTCTGAACCAGCAGACACTTGCAATAGTAGAAGTCATCCCTGCAACCGAGGATCCCGCAGTTTCCGCAATGGAAGTTGTGGATTCTCAGGATGTTAACTATGATAACATCGGAGGTCTTGAAGAGCAGATACAGGAACTTATCGAGTCTGTGGAACTGCCGCTTACAAAACCCGAGTCTTTCAAGCGTATTGGCATCTCTCCTCCCAAAGGAGTGCTGCTGTATGGTGACCCGGGTACGGGTAAAACCCTGCTTGCAAAAGCAGTTGCGCACAGGACCGAAGCTACGTTCATAAGGGTCGTGGGTTCTGAGCTGATCCAGAAATATATCGGTGACGGTGCAAAACTTGTCCGCGATATGTTCGAGATGGCGAGGAAGAAATCCCCAAGTATCATCTTCATAGATGAGCTGGATGCTATCGCATCAAGGCGTCTCAATGATACCAACGGGGCCGACCGTGAAGTGCAACGGACCCTTATGCAACTGCTCGCAGAAATGGACGGTTTTGACAATCGGGGTGATGTACGTATCATTGCAGCCACTAACAGGCTGGATGTGCTGGACCCTGCTATCCTGAGGCCCGGAAGGTTTGACAGGATAGTGCACGTGCCGATGCCGGATGAGGAAGCCAGAACAAACATCCTAAAAATTCATTCCCGCTTCATGACTCTCGGTGATGATATCGATTTCAGCAAATTGTCACGCATGACCGAAGGTATGAGTGGAGCAGACCTTAATGCAATAACCATGGAGGCAGGAATGCTTGCAGTGAGGTTTGACAAGGGATATGTCGGCATGGACGAGTTCCTCGAATCTGTCAAAAAAGTAGTATCAAAAATAGAAGCCAAGCCGGAAGACTTGCCAGTAGGGATGTTCGGGTAAATCCGTTCCCTTACCTTCTTTTGTTTAATAACTTTCATCGCAGTTCCTTCAATAGACGTTTCTTTACTCTTTTGCCATCCAAATCCATTCTAAGTAAACTACTTCTGCTATCCTCCGCATAACTTCAGGTGTGAGCAGGCGTTTTCACATCAAGGATGAGATCCGCATTCTTGGGATCGATGATTCGGCCCTTATAGGAGAAAAGATACTGATAGTCGGGGCTTTCTTCAGGGGAGGGATATGGCTGGATGGCGTGATGAGTTCTTACATTACACGGGACGGCATGGATGGCACCGATTCTATCATCTCAATGGTAAAGTCCAGCAAGCATTTTCCTCAGCTGAGGATCATTATGCTTGATGGCATCACCTACGGAGGGTTCAATCCGATAGATATCATTACCCTGCATAAGAAAACAGGGATACCTGTGATCGTACTGATGCGAAAGTATCCGGATTTTGAGCTGATAGCAAAAGCCCTCACCCATCTGCCGCATGGGGAAGAAAGAATGGCTATTTTCAAAAGAGCGGGCAGCATAACTAAAGTGTGCACAGTTGACCCTCTAAACCCGGTTTACATCCAATGCTGCGGGATCGATCTCATGGATGCAGCTAAAATAGTGCGGTCAAGTTCCACAAGGAGTAATATCCCCGAGCCTTTGCGTGTGGCGCATCTTATTGCAACGGGGGTAATTCTTGGCGAATCCCGGGGGAAGGCATAAGCCCTCCGTCCAGTTTTAAGTCCGCAATACTTATTTGCATTTTTCTACCAGCAGGACACCCTCTCCCATAAGTTCGTCTGCTCTCAGTTTAGACCTCGCTTCGGCGAAGATACGTATGATGGGCTCAGTGCCCGAAGGCCTGATGAGTATCCACCCATCTTCATGCCATACCTTGGCCCCGTCGATCGTGTCGGCTTCTTTATTCCATATGATTATATTCTGCTTGACCTTCTGCATCGTCAGGTCAAGATTCTCACACCTTATCTTTGTTTTTGAGTTGTAGTATACAGGAACACTTGCAGAAAGCTCGGATAGCTTTTGCCCGTTAGCAATGATCTCAAGGAATTTGGCGCAGGCCATGGCCCCATCGCGGCAATACTGGTGTTCAGGGAAGATAAGGCCTCCATTGCCCTCTCCGCCGAAAACAGCATTGATCTCCATCATCTTCCTTGCCACATGTATCGACCCGACCTCGGTCCAAACAAGTTCAACGCCTGCTTCCCGGGCGATATCCTGCATTCTGGAGGAAGAGCTTACAGGCGTTACAATAGGGCCTTTTTTCCTCGCAAGCACATACTTTGCCATCATGGCAAGCAGCACATCCTCGGGGATGAAATTGCCTTCTTCATCGATGAACACTGCCCGGTCCGCATCCCCGTCCTGCGCCACTCCCATAACGGAGCCTGTCCTTTTAACAAGGTCTATTATCTCCGTAAGCGCATCAGGGGTAGGTTCCGGGTTCCTCCAGGGGAATGTGCCGTCCACCTGTGCGTTCAGGGTCAGGATCTCGCATCCGAGTTCCCGCAGAAGGAATGGGAGAGTGACCGAGCCCGCTCCACAACCGGTATCCACAACCACTTTGAATCTCTTCTCCCTTATCTTCTCACTGTCGACGGATTTTACGATCCCGTTAATGTAATTCTCATTTGCATGCAGGCATGTTCTAAGACTCCCGGTATTTTCCCAGCTGGCTGTGGCAAATTCCTTGGAGAAGTATATTTTCTCTATTTCAGCTTCTCCTTCCCGTGAGAGTTCAGTGCCGTCTTTTGCTATCAGTTTTATGCCATTGTACTCACGGGGGTTATGTGATGCCGTTATTACTATGCCTGCATCAGCATGATCCCGTACATAATACTGGATGGAAGGCGTTGGGACCACTCCTATATCTACCACGGTGAGTCCTGTTGAAAGGGCACCGGCAATTGCTGCTGACTTGAGCATCTCTCCCGAAGCTCTTGTATCCCTGCCGATTGCAACTGTTCCCTTTGACCCCATATATGTGCCAAGACTTCTGGCAACATCCATCACAAGCTGAGGATCTATGTACTCGTTTGCGATTCCCCTTACTCCGTTAGTTCCAAAAAAAGCCATTTAATCTCTCCTATCTTCAGATTCCTTAATATGATATGTCAAATCTGCACTTTATATTTTGTTAACGCGATGCTATTAATAAGATATTTCTCCATATTGAAGGTTATGTCTGATGCAAGGATTGACCAGCTGCAGAAAGCGATAATGGAAAAGGATAGTGCCGTTGTAGCATTTTCAGGTGGTGTCGACAGTGCAACACTTGCATATCTTGCTCACAATACACTGGGAGGCAGGGCTGTAGCGGTCACAGTGAAGCTCTTTTCTTATCCAAAAAGGGAGCTCGATAATGCGAAAAAGATTGCAGCAGAAATAGGTATACAGCACAGGATAGTGGACTTTGATGAGCTGAAGGTCCCTTCAATAGCAGCAAACACTTCCAGAAGATGCTATTACTGCAAGAAAGAGATATTGGGTTTGCTTGCTATTGTAAAGGAAGAATTGGGGTTTAATGTGATACTCGAAGGCAGCAATGCCTCAGATACAGTTGTGTATCGTCCTGGAAGGGAAGCTCTTTCAGAAGCAGGCAAACTTGTGTACTCTCCTTTCGTCGAACATGGTGTAACAAAAGAAGAGATAAGGCAAATAGCCAGGCAAGCCGGGCTCACTGTAGCTGATAAACCTCCTTCACCCTGTCTTGCATCAAGGTTTCCATACGGGAATGTACTGACCCGGGAATCGATCGGTAGGGTCGAAACAGCTGAGTATTTCCTTTCAGATATGGGCTTCACAGAGCTGAGAGTGAGAGACCATAATGGGATGGCGCGCATTGAACTATGTCCTTCCGATTTCAGGGAGCTTCTGATCAACAGGGAAAAGATCCTGTCCTATTTCAAAATGATCGGTTTTGATTATGTGACACTCGATATCGAAGGTTTCCGTAGCGGCAGCATGGATGAGATACTTTGAACTCCGACCTGAACGCTGATATCCGGATACGTGACGCTTTACCGGAAGATATCCCCTCTATCCAGGTTTTGATGTCTACTTACTTCCTTGATATTGAAGGAGTTCCCGTGGAAGATTTCGTTGTTGCACAGAGCGGTGAAAAAATAGTGGGTGCAGGAGCTATTGTGAACGGTCGTTTTCCTGAGGTCCATTCCATAGCTGTGCATCCGAACTACCGCGGAAAGGGAATTGGTTCGTCCGTGATACGTTATCTCCTGTTGAGACTGAAGAGCAGGAACGATGCTGATATTTGTGTCTACACAAGGACAACTTCACCTCTGTTCTTTGAAAAAGTGGGATTTATCGAACTTGATCCTGTCACAAAAGCAGAATTATGGGAAGACTGTTCCTCATGCGACAGGTTAAGTACGTGCAGGCAGTCTGTCATGTGCCTTAAACAAGGACAAAGGTGAAAAAATGCTGACTCTTGGAATTGTTAACACTTATGATAAGATCAAAGTGCTCGATGCACACTACAGGGCCATTGCCAGGGCTGCGCCGATATGCCATGCATTTGGATTTTCACTCGCACTCTTTGATTTCCCCTTTAAGATGACACCCGATGAGCTTGTGGACTTTGTTGCGGACAAGACAACAATAGGTGAATCCGGGAAATACCTGCGCCTGCTTCATGAGAAGCGCAAGCTCTTTGTCTTTGAGCTTCCCAAAAAAGGCTTCCAGTCCCAGTTCGGTGATGTTGTGGTGACATCCTCCAAACCCGAGGACAGGCGTGCTATCACGCCCGAAGAACTTGCTGACGAGATCGTGCGTAACAAATCTTTCCTGCTGCTTGTGGGGCTCGGTCACAAAGGCCTTCCAAAGAGCCTCTTTGAGGTAGCACCCCTCCATCTTGATATTACAGGCAATGGCATCTCCCTGGAAACCTGCACTGCCATTGGATGTATACCTGCCTATCTGATGGGGCTTGTGAGAATGAAAGCAGGAAAGAAGTAAAAAACTATATTGCGAAGAGTTCCAGGGAAATCCATGATTATTTCAGGGAAACCTAATTAATACTTTATCCGGAAAAGACAATGCATGCGAGTGAACATTTTCTATTCGGGTGAGTTTGGGAAAAAGGTGATCGGTAATCTTGTCAATTCCGACCGGTTCTGCGTGGCCTGTGGTGACCTGTGCGATCATTGCAGAGAGCTCAGACCAGGTTTTGGAAACATCATCACAGGAATCTTTGAATTAAGGAACGATCTTCCGGACTTCATTGAAGAGCCGATGGAATACATGCCTGACATTGTTCCGAGGTGTGATCTTGTCATAGCCATTGATATAAATCCTGATTTACTTACAGTGATTCCTGAGATTGCAGAGATCTCAGGTGCAAAAGGTGTTATAATTCCTATCGATGATTCAAAGATAGTTCCCGCAGGCCTGGCCGAGCAAGTGAGGCAAAGATTGGAAGAAAAAGGCATTGATTGTGAATGTCCCAAGCCTTTCTGTGCCCTTCACCTGACAGGAAAAAAACCTATAGATGATTTTGTTAAACTGGGTTTTGGGAAACCTCTCTTAAAAGTGGAACTGGGGCACGATGATGAGATCTTCACCCATGCAGAGGTTCTGAGAGACGCTCCCTGTGGCTCAACATGGTTCGTTGCGAAGAAGCTCAAATGGTCGGATGTCAAGGATTATAAGGATACCATCTCCGGAGCTCATCATTCTTATCCATGTACCGCAAGTATGGAGAAAGACTCTCAGATCGGCGATACTGTCCTGCATGAAGCAGGTTATATCATTAGGAAAAGTGTTGAAGATGCTATGAAAAAAGACGCTCAGAAAAAATAGACCGAAAGGAGTGACATTCACCCCTTCCTTCAACGGATTAGAATATCTCATCCAGAGTACCCTTGGAACAACAGCTGACCAACATTAATTCACGACTATAACATTGTCATCATCTGGTGTTGCTGTATCATTCACAGTCTCAGTATCGTTTACTGTTTCTGTGTCTTCTGGAGTTTCATCCATTGGTGCTTCTTCGTCTACCGGAGCTTCTTCGTCTACTGGTGCTCCTTCATCCACTGGAGCTTCTTCGTCTACTGGAGCTTCATCTACTGGAGCTTCTTCATCTACCTCGCAGAATCCCAGAGTCACCCATGCATTGTCATCTCCCATCTCTCCGATGTTCTCGATTTCTAATGCAATGACATATCCTTCATTATTTGGTGGAAGTACTCCGTCCCAAGTATCTTCGAAGTGAACGACAATAGAAGTAATTCCGGCTTCACCAGTCTGGTTCATGTCCTCAGTCTGGTTCATGTCTTCAGTCTGGTTCATGTCCTCAGTCTGGTTCTCCATGTCCTCCATTTCAGTCATGTTCGCTTCATCTCTTACGAACATGACCTGGCCTGTCTCATTGTCCTCTATCTCAGTCCAGTTTCCATTCTCATCACTTACATGGCTTATCTGGTCTGCAGGCACATTGAGCATGACAGTACTGATAGATGCATCCGGGAATGTTTCCAGGGTGTCACTTGTCAGTTCTATGTTTGCGAAGTAAGGGGTCGTTTCATTGTTAACTATCATGGTGGCATTCAGCTGACCATCATATTCGCTCCTGTCTTCCTGAACAACGTTCAGATAACATGTTGTTATCCCTTCTCCCATGCAGGCTATCCACGCATTGTCATCCTCAGCATCACCGATGTTCTCGACCAGTGCTGCAATGACATAACCACTCTCTGTAACCGGCATGGTTCCATCCCATTCCTCTGTAAAGGTTATGGTGATTGGACCTGTTGCGTTGCCGTTCTCCTCAGATACTGTGATCTCTGTTGCGAAGTTTCCGAAATCATGTTCTTCCATAGCGGTCATCCTAGAAACGATCACTATAAGGAAGTCTCCGAATGGCCTGTCGTCTGCTTCTTCCTCGATCTCTGTGAACTCAAGTTCATTTCCTTCAGCATCAGTCACACTTTCGATCTGATCTGCAGGTACATTGACTAGAATCTTGCTTATCTGTGCACTCTGGAATGTTTCAAGAGTTTCATTTGCCAGCTCTATTTCGGCAGTGTTTGCTTCATCATCTATTATCATGCTTGCATTGAGCTGTCCTTCATATTCGCTCTTGTCTTCCTGAACAATGTTCAGATAGCAGTCAGCTTCTTCTGGCGCCTCTTCATCTACCGGAGCTTCTTCATCCACTGGAGTTTCTTCATCTACTGGTGCTTCTTCATCTACTGGTGCTTCTTCGTCTACCGGAGCTTCTTCATCCACTGGTGCTTCTTCGTCTACCGGTGCTTCTTCAGGCACACCTTCTATAGGTGCTGGTGCTTCACAGAAACCGAGGGTTACCCATGCACTGTCATCGGCAGTTTCTCCGATGTTGTTGATCTCAGTTGCTATGAGATATCCTGCATCGTTACTTGGGAATGATTGGTCCCAGTCCTCCACCATAGTTATGGTGATGGTAGTAGCAGGTTCGACTTCTATATCTGCACCTGGCTCAACGCTGGTAGTGAAAGTGCCAAGATTCTCTGCATCTTCGCTAACCTCATTTACTTGCCATTCGTTTCCCTCTGCATCAGTTACGCTTTCTATCTGATCGGCAGGAATATTGAGCAGTATGGTCTCAATCACTGCTTCCGGATAAAGGGCCTGAGTTTCATCTGTCAGCATCATTTCAGCTGTATATGGAACTGATGTGGCCACATCCATGCTCACATTCAATTGCCCGTCGTACTCGTCTTCCTGGACGTCGTTTAGATAACATGCCGCACTGGTAAGCCCGATTGACAGGAATACCATAACAGCAGTTATCAACGCTATTCTTAACCTCGAATCATTCATTTTCATATTGTACCACCTACATTTAAGTGTAGTCGATAATGCTTTTGTTTCTAGTGTGTTATTCTCTTTGCGAAACATTGCTACATAATTTGCTTAGTGATTACATATCTTAGGTGGTAGCACTAATGCAAGAGCAATCTTGAGGCTATATCTTGTGATCAAAAAGGCTGTAATAAATGATCCTTCTCTGCTTTGAGAACACAAGAAACAACAACATCAGGAGCTAAAAATATGCCCGATAAGGAACATTAGAACTACTGGAAATTAGAAATGGCGAAAGTTAATGGTAAGAAAGTTAATGGTAAAATATAAAATTGAATAAAGGACCAGTGTCGCAAATGAAAACAGTTTCAATTGCCGGACATTTCCCTTCTTCCACTGGTACACCTTCATTCTGTTACTATTCGTTTCTTGCAATCTGATCTATCTCTTAATCACCTTCTCAATTATTCTGTATCGTTCATGTCTGTATCATTTACAGCTTCCATGTCCTCCATTGTTTCGGTCTCATTTGTTCCTTCAAGCATTGAAGGTGGCAGCATCACCGAGTCAATTACATGTATGATGCCGTTGCTGGCTTCAATATCTGCTGTTGTTACATTGGCATCATTTACCATGACATTCTCGTCTTCTATTGTGACATTGATATCTTCGCCCTGTACCGTTGTCAGGGATTCCATATCTGCTATGTCACTGGCTGTGTACTCTCCTGAAACTACATGGTATGTCAGAACAGCAGTCAGAGCTTCTTCATCCTGTAGTAGTTCATCCAGTGTACCTTCCGGGAGTGCTTCAAAGGCTTCATCTGTTGGAGCAAATACCGTGAAAGGTCCATCTCCACTCAGCGTCTCAGTAAGATTTGCTTCCTCCAGGGCCAGGACCAGAGTTGTAAAAGAACCTGCCGCGGTTGCTGTTTCGACAATATTCATTTCCTCTGTGGTTTCATCTACCTCGCAGAATCCCAGGGTTACCCATGCACTGTCATCTCCCATCTCTCCAATGTTCTGGAAATCAACAGAGATAACATATCCTTCCTCGTTTGCAGGCAGAGTTCCATCCCATGTCTCATTCATGTAGATGGTAATGGGGCCTGTATCTGTTGCATTGGCCTCGTCCGTTGCAAATCTCTCGATAACTGTCCTGTTGTCACCCAGATCAACCAATGTCCAGTTTCCATGCGGAGCTGTTACATTGTCTATCTGGTCTGCAGGGATATTGAACAGGATGGTTTCGATCATCGTGTCCGGGAACGTCTCAAGAGTTTCATTTGTAAGCTCGATCTCAATGAAATAAGGCTCTGTTTCATTGCTGATCATCATGGTTGCATTGAGGTCATCTGCATATTCACTCTTGTTCTCCTCAACAAGGTTGATATAACACAGGGTCATCATGTCAACCGGTGGCTCTTCCACAGGCGGTTCCTCTATTGGTGGCTCTTCCACTGGAGGTTCCTCAACAGGTGGTTCTTCTACTGGCGGTTCTTCAACAGGTGGTTCTTCCACTGCTGGTTCTGTCTCGCAGAAACCAAGTGTCACCCATGCACTGTCATTACCCATCTCTCCGATATCTTCGATGTTCGCAGCTATCACATATCCTTCCTCATTCTCTGGGAATGTACCGTTCCAGCTGTCGTCGAAGTATATTGTGACAGGACCTGTTGCATTGCTGCTGGTCTCATTGATGGTTATCTTTGTAATGAACTGGCCGAACGGGTTCATCATATCCTCACTCATGGTGAGCATTGTAGTGAAATTACCAAACGGATTTGGTTCTTCCTCCACTATCTCCGTTATTTCCCACTCGTTCCCAAGTGTATCGTTTGCATTGACTATCTGATCCGCTGGCACATTCAGCACTATTGTCGTTAATGTTGCATTCGGGAACGTTTCCTGGGTGTCATTCGTCAGTTCGATCTCAGCCGTGTAGGGCGTGGTTTCATTATTGACGATCATTGTAGCGTTCAGATCACCATCATACTGTGTCTTGTTCTCTTCAACAATGTTCAGGTAGCATGTTGTTACATTGGTAACGTTCTCGGCGGGTTCTTCCCCGTTGACTGGTTCCTCGTCATCTACAGGCACATCATCTATGGGTGTGTCCTCATCACAGAATCCCAGGGTTACCCATGCACTGTCATCCTCCATCTCTCCAATGTTCTCTATATCGACTGCTATAACGTATCCTTCATCGTTCTCCGGGAATGTTCCGTTCCAGCTGTCATTGAAGTTTATGATTACAGGACCTGATGCATTCTCGGTGTTCTCGTCTATATCAGCCGTTATGATAGTATTGGTCTGACCTTGTTCATCTATCTCTACTATTGACCAGTTCCCGGCTGCACTGCTTGCACTCTCTATCTGGTCTGCAGGGACATTCAATAGAATAGTGGTCATAGTAGCGTTCGGGAAAACTTCCAGAGTTTCATTGCTCAGCTCGATCTCAGCTGAGTATGGTGTGGTCTGGTTGTTTATGGTCATTGTTGCGTTGAGGTCGCCATCATACTGGCTCTTATTCTCCTCAACTAAATTTATATAGCATGCCGCGTTCGCAAAGCCTATAGAAAGGACCGCAATCGCAACAGCTAAAAGCAATATTCTTTGTTTCATTGTTGTACCACCCCACTTAAAGTGTTACATATAAGGTTCTTTTTTTTGCTTAAGGGGGTTGCGAAACTTAACTTCGGAGGATTGTAAAGGCAGATACATTCTGGCTTTTGAGTTAGATTGTAAAAAGCATGACCTTGCCGGTTTATGTATATAGTTAGCCACAAGTACCGCTGAAACCGTCTTAGCAGCAAAAGTACATTGAATAATGCACGGAAACAAAAATAGAACGAATAATATTTAAAAATAAAAGTCAGGAAGGAGTTAATTTACTCCTTTCTGCGCTGTAACATGAATGCAAGACCAATGATTGATGCTATTGGAAGTGCAACGGTTGGAAACTCTGGAATCTCTTGGATGCTGGCACTGGTGCATTCTGCAAATGCCCAGACGGAACTAAGTTCTCCTTCTGTGCCAGTTGCATAAAGCACTGCATACTCTTCTTCCCCATTTTCATTTACCCAGCGGATGTGGATCGCGATCTTAATCTCATCGGGACACGTATCATTTTCGAAGCCGGAGATGTTTAATCCAGTACTCCTAAGTTTTGCTTGATCGATCTCGAATTCAGTACCATCGCTAAATTCATCTTGAAAAGGTCCTGACATTGGACTTTTTATGCTCCAGTTTATGGAGGGATTGTCATCAATTGCTGTTGTTGCGCTTGGCCAGATCTGTATTGTCTTGATGCCTGGATTCAGGATTCCACTACTGTTGTCAACAATGTGCAGTTTGCCGTCAATACATTCTATATCAAAATCTATGTCCATCCCTTCCGGGATATCATCACTATATTTCCAGCTACTGCAACTATAGGCAGCACTTGTAGTTCCCACAATCACTAGCATGCAAATAGCTACAGCTATTGTCACTATCTTTAGTATTGTCCTCAACTAACCACCCCAAACGGTATTTCAACTCTTAACTATCTGTTCTGAGGATATATACTTTTCTAATTTATGTTATATGTATATCTATAATTAGGAGGTGTGTTATTCAGTGTTAACACTTTAAAACAGAATAATAAGCAGTAAAAAAGAGAAAAAGAGAGGAGTAAAATTACTCCTTTCTGCGCTGGAAGAAGAATGCCAGACCAAGGATTGCTGCTATTGGGAGCGCAACAGTTGGGAACTCTGGAATCTCGTTTATTCCACTGCCGCCATTGGTGCAGCGTGTGAATGCCCAGACGGAGCTAAGTTCCTCTTCCTCAACTGGACAACCATTTGCGAAAAGTACACCCTGCATCATTTCGCCATTTTCATTTTCCCAGCGGATGTGGATTGCAAGTGCAATCTCTTCGGGACACTTTCCATCATTAAAGAGTATGCTTACTCCGGTGCTTCTCTTGTTTGCCTGATCTATCTCAAACTCAACGCCATCAGCAAATTCATTTTTGAATGGTCCTGTCATAGGAGACTTTGGACTCCATTTTATGGCTGTATCATCATCAATGACTTGTGTTGCAGTTGATGTATTAGACCATATCTGTATTGTCTTTATGCCTGGATTCAGAATGCCGCTACTGTTGTCAACAATTGACAACATGCCATTGTCACATTCTATATCAAAGTCAATATCAATTCCTTGAGGGAGCTCATCGCTGTATTGCCAGTCGTCACAAGTGAACGCAGCACTTGCAGTCCCTATAATCATTAGCATACAAATAGCCATTATTGCAGTTTTCAGTATCGTTCTCACCTTACCACCTCTATTTGATATATTCATTCCTTATCTCTCTTCCTGAGGATATATACTTTTCTAATTTGTGCATGAAGTGATTGTGATGATGATGATGAGATTCAGCATTTATGCTTAATCTTAAAATATGACTATTTAATTTAAAAAAGTAAGGAGAGGATTAAAGCTTACGAATGTAAGCTTATTCTTTCTTGCGCTGGAACATGAACGCAAGTCCCAGTATTGCTGCAATTGGCAGTGCAACTGTTGGGAACTCAGGGATTTCCTGTACAGGGCCGCCGTTATCCTCGCTGTTGTCCTGGTATCCCAGCCATACACTCTCAGGGCATTCGGGCAGTCTTGTAACGTGCAGAACTATGGAGTAGTTGTTCGCATTCTTCGGAAGCACGCCATCCCAGTCTTGGTCCATCTGTATCTTGATGTACTTTACAGTTCCCTGGTTGCCGCTTTCCCTGTCAACTGCTGTGAGCATTGCTCCGTATCCTGCATTACCCTGACCTTTGTCATCCTCGACTACCCAGTCGACTTTTGGGTTGTCATCTGTGACACTTACAATCTTGTCTGCAGGGATGTTAAGCAGTAATGTCTTCATAGAAACCTTGGCAGTTGTTGGCTGCAGGATCTGAAGTTCTACTGTTTTGTCTGCGTCATTGACTTTGATTAAAACGTCGATATCGCCTTTGTAGTATTCGTTCGCATTTTCTTCAGTCAGGTGAAATTCATTCACTGCTGCACTGGCTGTTCCTAAGACCATGAGCAGGCAAGCTGCCATGATCATTCTGAGTAGTGTGTTTTTCATCGTACCACCTTATTTAAGTACAGGCGCACATGACCTCTCTACCTATTTATATTTACCTCTTGAAATATTAAAGGGTCTAATTATAATTAGGCTCAAAGAGGCTGTTATATATCTGTTTCTCTACTGCCAGGCATATTTACCAATTATCTGCAACAACTCTGAAAAGAGTTTAGCTTAATTTTCTCTCATATTATGGTCGCCGAGGCCAAATTGTCTGCGGTGCCAGGAATTTATGCCTCATCCGGAACTAATGACTTCATCACTTCTAATCGCGCCTGAGTTGCCGCACTGATGGATGTTACTCATAAAGTTTATATTTATGAGTATGATAAAAGGAAAATATCGCTCTAATAAACGCGAATACTATATAAAGGAAAAAAAGGGAGGAACGGTGGAAGGAGGTTTTACTCCTTCCTGCGCTGGAAGATGAATGCAAGTCCCAGTATTGCTGCTATTGGCAATGCAATTGTTGGGAATTCAGGGATTTCGTTGATGTTGCCACCGTTATCCTGATATCCCAGCCAGACACTTTCAGGGCATCCAGGCAGCCTTGTAACGTGCAGAACTATGGAATAGTCATTCACATTCTTTGGAAGCACGCCGTCCCAGTCCTGTTTCATCTGTATCTTGATGTATTGTACAGTTCCCTGGTCGCCCTTGTCCCTGTCAACTGCCGTGAGCATTGCTCCGTATCCTGCATTGCCCTGGCCTTTGTCATCCTCGATCACCCAGTCAACCTTCGGGTTATCATCTGAGACATTTATGATCTTGTCTGCCGGGATATTGAGAAGTACTGTCTTCATAGAGACCTTTGCATCGGATGGTTCTATGATCTCAAGTTCTACTGTTTTGCTGACATCATTCACGGTGATCTTTACATCGATCTCGCCGTTATAGTATTCGTTTGCGTCTTCTTCGGTCAAGTGGAATTCAGTTACTGCTGCACTAGCTGTCCCCACAATCATTAGCAGGCAAGCTGCCATGATTATCCTAAATATTGTGTTTTGCATTGTACCACCTTTTATGTTTGTACAAGTGCACAGTGTCCTCTTCTGATATTTATATTCTCTGCTGATTATAAAAGTGCTCATAATGATGATGAGCAGTTTAGGTGCAGTGATATAGTGTTTTCTATAGTTTTGTCTACCTATACTTCATTTCTATCCTAACAACTGCAGTAAAAGAGATTTACTCCCCCGGCCTTACATTCATTTATGGCCAGTAAAGTCTCCATAGTTCGCTGCACTGACTATTCTGTCGCCGCAGAGAGCGTCAGGATGTCAGTTAACCTGATAGGCGGTCTCTCTGCAGTTATCAAAAAGGGTAATCGTGTGCTTCTCAAGCCCAACATCCTTGCTGCACGCAGGCCGGAAGAAGCTGTTACCACCCATCCGGCCATAATCTCCACACTGTGTGAGATTGTGCGCGAGGCCGGCGGCATCCCGGTAATAGGTGATGGCGCAGGTATCGCCCGTCCGGGAGCGACTGCTGAGGCGTTCGTAGTCTCAGGGATAGCTGCAGTGGCAGAAGAGCTGGATGTCGAGCTCATCAATTTCCAGACTGCAGGCTTTAAGCTAGTAAATGTGCCGAATTCCAGACACTTTCCACAACTCTTCGTATCAAAGGCTGTGCTGGATGCAGATGTCATAATATCCCTTCCAAAGCTCAAGACCCATGAACTGACCTATTACACAGGTGCTGTCAAGAATATGTTCGGCGCGCTGCCGCTGAAGGCCAGAAAAGAGATGCATCTCCTTGCCGAGAGGCGGTTGTTCGGAGAGGCTGTGATCGATCTTTACACCGTGACAAGGCCCCACCTTGCTGTGATGGACGGCGTTGTAGGAATGGAAGGCAACGGTCCTTCACACGGTAAGCCGGTAAATACGGGTGTTGTAATGGCAAGCTATGATCCTGTTTCCCTGGATATAGTTGCATCCAGGCTGATAGGGCTTGACCCGATGAAGGTCCCAACAACCCGGGCGGCGCTTGAAAGAGGATTGGGGACTGTGGAACCTGAAGTAGCAGGAATTCCGCTCGATGAGGTAGCAGTAAAGTACAAACCCTCCAACGGAGGTATCCTGTTCAATGTCCCGCCTGTTATCACTCGTATATTCGGAAGATACTACACCGTAAGGCCGTGCATAGATGCTTCAAAGTGCATCCTTTGCGGAGCGTGCGCTGGTGCCTGTCCGGTCCATGCCATTGAAAGTAAGAATGGAAAGCTCAGGATCGACAATGAAAGATGCATCCTGTGTTACTGCTGTCGTGAGATGTGCCCGCAGAACGCAGTAGCATCCGATAGGTCCCTGCTTGCAAGAATACTTGCAAATGCCTGAAGTAAAAAATAAAAAAGGATAGCCAGCTCAGAGCTGGCATATCTCACTCTTGCGTAGCCAGTCTATATCGGACTGGTACAGAAGGCGCAGATCCTTAAGCCCCAGCTTCAGCATGGCCAGACGGCTTACGCCAAGTCCCCATGCAAGTACCGGGTACTTGATTCCCAGGGGCTGTGTCACTTCTTTCCTGAACACGCCTGCTCCCCCAAGTTCTACCCAGCCAAGCCCTTCGACATATACTTCCGGCTCGACACTGGGCTCTGTGTATGGGAAGTAACCGGGCCTGAAGCGCACATCCTCAAATCCCATCCTGTGATAGAACTCCTTCAGGCATCCCAGCAGATTGGCAAAGGACATGTCTTTATCCATAACGACACCTTCCAGCTGCTCGAACTCGGGTGTATGGGTTGGATCTATGGTCTCGCGGCGGTATGCCCTGTCAATGGAGAATGCTTTCACGGGAGGGTTGGGATTGTCTGCGAGATACTTGATGGTCAGAGCCGTAGTGTGCGTCCTGAGCACGTTCTTGCAGGCCACTTCTTCGCTCCAGGTGCCTCCCCAGCCGGTTGAGTCGGTATCTCCGCCATATTCGTGCATGGTACAGACATTATCCTTATATTCCGCTGGTAGTTCCGAAGTACTGGAAAGGTGGAAAGTGTCCTGCATCTCTCTTGCAGGATGGTCCTGAGGCTGGAACAGTGAATCGAAATTCCAGAACGAACTCTGCACGACCTCCCCCTTGATCTCAGTGAAACCCATATCCAGGAAGATCCGTCTCATCTGGTCTATCAGGCGCTGGTATGGATGGGATTTCGCACCGTATATGGCCCTTGGCTGAGTGTGGATATTGTAAGGCCTGAACTTCATATCCTTCCATTGTCCGCTCTTGAGCATCTCTGAAGTGATCTGGGCAACCTCTTCTTCGATTACGATTCCGGAGGCAGCCACTTCAAGACCCTCGGGGGTGATACTAACAGAACGGTGTTTATCTTCTTTTTTGGTCACAAGTTTACGTTTGAGCAGCTCGGCAACAATTCCTGTGTCTGTTCCCAGTTCCTCAATAGTTCTTGCCCGACCTTCAAATTTCTCCAGCACATGTTCATCCTCTCCCTTCCCGGCATTACCGGTAGGTACGACCACTCCATTTTCTATGTTGGCCCATCCCTTGCGGCGCAGCCAGCCGGTAGCTATGCCGGCTACATCCGGAGAGAATCTCTGCTTGAGTTCCTGCATTGGTATCGGCTCAGAGATAGCATCAATTACCTTCCTCTCCGGAAGCCCTTCGGAAGCATACTTCTGTCCCTCGCTGGTGAGCTCATAGGTCTCTATGATACTTTCATCCACCCGTGCAAGGCCGTTCTCTTCCAGCAGGAAAGCTGCCTGCATCGCAGTCTCTATTTTCATTCCTGCATTTTGCGCAAGCTCTCCCGGAGTTGCCTTCTTCAACTTTTCAAGTGAGATCAGCAGGGTCTTCTCATTAGATGTAAGGTTATAACGGGATTTCATAATTGCACCTTCATTTTCTCTTTAAACCATATTCTTCAAGCCTGTCCTTCGCATGCTCGCGTAGCTCCTGATGTTCCCTGAGGAACCTTTCCATCCTCTCCGCAGCAAGGGCCTTGCAGTTGCCACAAACCTTTTGTCCGCCCACGCATTCGCTATATATCAATGCAAGCTCCTCTTCATCCTCCACGAGATGGAACATCAGCAATTCGTAGACTGAACACTTCCCAGGCTCGCCGCCGAGCTTCTTTTGCTCCTCAAGTGTCATCCTGCCGCCAGTCTTTGCCCTTTTAACCTTCTTTGCGGCTTCCTTTGGATCTTCTGTTAGTGAGATATAACTTTCAGGAACACTGCTTGACATTTTCCCGCCCTGCAGTCCTGACATGAACCTGTGGTAAGTGGAACATGGGGGAACGAACGCATACCCACCTGACCTAAGCTCCACTTCCCGTACGATTCGGAGCAACTCATCAAAGTTATCGCAGTCCTGAACGTCCAGGTGCCCTTCAAACAGTTTTGTCCTGCCGGGGATACGCTCCTGAAGCTCTTTCATGGATTCCTGAGATGCAGTTTTGCTTCGTATGCTGAAGTAGCCGTTGCCTTCCTTGTCCTTGCGTCTCTCTATCTTGAGCATATTCATTTTATTGCCCAGCCCTCTTGTGAGGCGAATATGCGGGTCCTGGTCCGCACCCACTGGTATGACTGTGGGTTTTGGCCCGCCGTATTCTTCGAGTTGCGGGTGCAGTATATCGGCACTCTGGGTCACGGCACTTAGCATGTGAGATACGCTGGTCTCCCCCGTGAACCCGTAGATAGCGCTCAGTTCTGAGAAGTTTGCCTTTGACCCTAGCTCAAAAGCCAGGTCCTTCACCTGCTGCGAGTCCGACTGGAAGTATATGTGCCCCTTTGGTTCGAAACCAAGGGCAATAAGGCTGATTATGTATTCTTCGATACCGATGTCCCTGCACCTTTCCCAGGAGATACCCCTGACAGCATGTGCTTCCCTGTCTGCGATACCGACAAAAGCATCGGCGCCTTGCTGCTGGTGCCAGATGATCTCTTCCATCACCATCTTGTGTCCAAGGTGTATCTTACCGGAGGGCATGAATCCGCTCATAACGGAGAATGGTTTACTGTTATTCATTGCATCGGCTATCATGTCGTAGTCACGATGGCCGAAAATGACCTTCCTGCGCATGTACCTGTGCGGATTCGGTATCTCCGAAAGCACATTATCAAAAGGTAATATCCCAAACTCTTCAAATAACTTGGAATAATCTTCTATGATCAATGCACTCCAGGGGTCGATCTTCATATTCATTTGAGGCCTCTTTATATCGAATGGTCAGATAGGAGCACTCGTTTTCCTATAAGCGTGTCGCATAAAATTGTTAGTAAAAATACGTAGTGATATGTAAAGGTTCTTATCGCAAGTCCGGGCATACATTCCAATTTTCATCAAATATGCCGTAATTGGATTTTACTGGCAAAACAAAAAACTGCTGGGAAACCTTGATACAAACGATTTCCATAAAGTGAAAAAGAAGTCAATGATAAGTTTAGTGTTCTATTTTTTCGATATCGTAAGGTTTCGATGCACCTTCAGGTATCTTTTCCACAAGCTCCAGATATTCTCTTTCCTGCATAAGACAGGTGCTGCGCTGCCCTCTGAAAGCCTTGTCCTTACGTATGCTTTCCCATATATCCTTCATGCTGTCCCTGCTGATGTTCCCATAACTGAAGGGAATGTAGGGGCAGGGCTTGACCGCGCCGTCCACACATATGTGGAGCCATCTCTGGCCTGCCATGCAACCAAGCATCTTTCCCTCGAAATACGAGTTTGCAAAAAGACGGGGTCCTTTCCCGGTAGAATTGATGCGGTGGTACATGTCAAGGACAATTCGCCTGTCATCTTCCGTTATTATGGCATCACCTTTCTTTTTGGGAACTGATTCCCAAAGTGAGAACTCATGCACACCTATCTGCCTTGCCAGTTCGTACATGGCAGGCAGTTCACCTATGTTCTTCGGTGAAACGTGCGTTGCCATTGTGACAAGCAAACCTGCTTCAAGTCCCATTTTCATAGCACCCGTGGCTATCTCAAAAGCTCCTTCGAGGCGACGTACAGCATCATGCTTTGCAGGGTCAGTGGAGTAGAGGCTCACAAGCAGGTTATGCAGTCCTGCTTCCTTGAGCCTCTTTGCGTTCTCAGGAGTCATCTCGGTTCCTGGAGTGTACATATTGACTATGGCGCGTTCCTTGTCGACATAGTCTATGAGCTCGTATATCTCTTCCCGCATCATGGGGTCGCCTTCGGTGAACACTATAACCATTGCTCCCATGTCAAGTACTTCATCTATTGCACGCTTGATCGTGTTTATATCCAGATCGCCCTCCCCTCCGCTTACAACACAGTGTTCGCATTTGCATTTGCATTGGCGGGTAATTTCAAAAGAAACGGTTTCAGGGATGTACCTTCCAAGGGCTATCTGGGTTTCAGCCATAAGAAGTCTCTTGAAGGCTTTACCCGGTATGGGCGGAAGCCATGTGGAAGCCACAACATAGTCTTTTGTAACAAGAGCTGGCCTTTCCTCCTTGAGTCTTTCGTTGATCCTGCTTAGAAAAGGAGCGCAAGCCTTGTGCAAGCCTCCGGTTGCCTTCAACTGGATGAAATCGTCTTTTTTATCCATCCTGATGGAAAGTCCCGGTATTGAGAGTAACGTGATCTTCTCGTCCTGTGAGTCTGCATGATCCGGTTTCATCTGGTTTTCTCCTGTCATTGAGTGTTTCCGTGGAGAAAACATCCGCTTCCTTACCTATGACGGACTGTGTTGGGTAGACAACGATCCCGTGATCGGTCATAACATAAGGGCGCAACACCTCATCGTGTTTGGTGCCTCGCATCTTCAGTATCTCTATAGACCTGATCCTTTCTCCGCCAATCCTCAATACCTTAAGGCAAATAACTCCTTCGGCAAGATATTCTTCTACGCTGAAATGGTCCGGGTCATTATTGAGTTCGCTTGTTATCAGGGTAGTGCAATCAAAGCTCTCGATATTCTTGATGAATTCAAGGATGATGTACCTGACATTGACCGGGTCGGGAGTAATCTTGAGGGATGTCATAGAGTCAATGAACAGACGTTTGGCGCCAATTTCCTGTACGCTGGCGTATATCTGCCGCAGAACAGCCTCAATGGTGGTCGTATCTGTTTCACTGCCGGACCCTGCATCCTGGTTCTTCTTGATGTACCTTTCATAAGCGATGGGGTCTACCCTGATCATACGTAGCTTGTCTTCTTTTACGAGCCTCTCAAGGTCCCAGCCATGTCTCCACATATTGCGCATGATGCGCGCAGGTGTCTCCTCGAAGGTGACATAGACTCCTGTTTCTCCGTATCTTGTGATACCTTCATACAGGTACTGTGCTCCGAAGGTTGACTTTCCGGCTCCAGGCCCGCCTATGAGGAGGATCACATCATTCTCTATGAAGCCGCCTTCTATAAGCTGGTCAAATCCGGGTATTCCAGTAGGTACGCGAGCCATTCAAAACCTCGAGGTAAAATTAAAGCGATATTATATTCATGGCTTTTATATAATATAACCTATTGCTTATACACGAGACTTAAAATGATAAATAAAAACAGATAAGGATCAGACATGCATCTGACCCTTTGGAGATTATACCTTTTCTGCGAAGGCCAAAGTACCACTGAGGCGTTTTACTTTTATCTTCACTGCCTGGCCCTTTGCAGCGCCGGGAACGAAGATAGTGTATTTATCCACTTTGGCAATGCCGTCCCCTTTGGAGCCGACTGCATCTATGTGAACTTCGTATTCCTTTCCTTCCTCAATAGCATCCTGCTTCACTGGCGCTGTGCTGCGTCTCTTCTTCACAGGTCTGTGGGCTCCACATGCAGAGCATTTCAACACGAGCACTCTTTCCATCTTGGTGAGTTGTGTGTCAGGCCTTGAACATTCAGAGCACATGACAAACTCTTCCACATAGGCTTCTATGTTGGACCGTATCTGGTCTTTTGAGAAGCGTCCCTGGAATATAGCACGCATGCCTTCTATCTTGCATGCGGTTCCCATCTCACGTGTAAGGTATTTCATCACGTGGTCTGGATCCCTGTTCAGGACATCCGCTATGTTGAGGAAGTTATCCAGAATGGTGGTCTTGCCTTCCATCATTATTTTAGGCTCAGGGATCACGAAACGGATGTCCGTGGTCTCCTTGTCAGGCAGGTTCTCTATCGCACGGTTCAAAAGCGCTTCGTAATCTTTCATACCATCACTCCCAAGTCCTACACTTTACTGCACCAGCTCAAGTCCCTGATCGATAGTGATCCTGACTGGAGTCGGCAGTTTGTGGCCAGCCTTTCGAAGTGCATCCTTTGCTGTTGCAAAGTTCTCTTTATTGACTGAGATCGTGAATATCTTCTGTCCTACAGAAACCCTTGCTGCGGTACTTACATTCTTGCCATAGGCGCCACGCATACCACTGGATACACGGTCTGCACCTGCTCCGGTTGCCTGCTTGTTCTCTCTGAGCACCTCGTGAGGATAGACTCTCAGTTTGAGGTGGAAGCCTGTACGTCCAGCTGCAGCTGTTATGGCCCTGTTGGCAGTGATACGTGCGGCCTCAAGTGCAGTATGGCGTATCTGGCATCTTTCCTCAACTACCAGTGAAAGCTTTATCGGGAACTCGAAATTCTTGTTACCCATATCGTAGTGAATGACCTGGCTTCCAGGCACACCACCCATGTATTTTCTTCTTGTGAATGAACGCTGTCTTACGTTCCTGTACATACTTGCTGGTTTTCTTACCATGAGTTTAAGTCTCCTTGGATCGATTATAAGGATAAAGTCACTATCAATTTTACTTTTTAGTCCGTTCTTAATTGATATGTCCGTATATGAATTTGTTGATATCGTAAAATATCAGTTGGATACGATTTCATCTGGATGGTTCATCCCCTACTACTTAGGACTTTATAAGCCTTATTGTCTTCATAACTGTACTCTCGTATCCGTCTTCTAATTTATATATGTGACCTTGCCTGTGTTTCCCGCAGGTAGGAAGCAAGCAGGCCATAACAACCTGAGAGCATCATGTTCCCAAAAGGCGCCGCAAAATGCAGCTTTTCCCATAATCTCATATTCTTTTTCTCAGATTGCATGTTCTTCAGTACATTAAGCCTGGGGCCGGTTACTATGACTGACCTGATGGCATCAAAGCCTTCAGTCTCTTTTACATGGCACCCATGTCCGCCTTCATTGAACACATCATCGAATGAGAGTTTGCCATCCGCAAAAAGAATTATCTGCTCCTGTAACTTCTCCCCGGTAAGGCTGGATGTATGATGCTCGTAGAGCGCCCTGACCCTGTCATCTTTAACGATGGCTGCAAGGGTATGTCCGTTGCCTATGTTCACGACAATGGCCGGCTGTATCGCCGCAGGGTCGAACAGGGCCCCAAAGATTGCCGCAGGCCCTGTATCCATGAAGATCATTCCTTTTTTTTCCAGCGTGTGCGCTGCAGCCTTCATGCGCGTGAGATCTGCAGGGATGTCATCTCTGGTATATGCAAACCTCTCAAATTCCCCTCCCTCGCCTATGATCCTCTCAAATATCCTGAACCTGTAAATGCGGTTGCTCAGGTAAGGTGAATTCCCATGGTCCTGGACGGCAACAGCGAACATATCGGGCATTTCCACTCCAAAACCGGCCAAAGCCTTCCCAATGGCCTGCATATCAATATCCTGCAGGATTATTTCTTCGAGTGTTCCCGGTTTTGTATCATCATCACTTATTACCCTTATTCCCATTTCCTTCACTTTCTCAAGGTCATCGTTGATAGTAAGTGCGGCATCCGGGGTGGCATAGACTTCCAGTCCCTGCTTCAGATGCTGCCTTACAGCCCTGGCTGAAGCCCCGCCTCCCATCAGGCTGCCTTTAAGGAAGATACCTTTATTCCTTGATCCGGCACCATATATCCTCCCGGCAATTACCACGGTAGGTGACGGCATTATCATTAAAAGGCTGTTCTCCACTTCCCTTTCCGTGTCGTACAGGACTATATCCTGGGTACCTGCACCTATATCGATTGCCAGTATTCTCATGATCGTATCGAGTTGTTCATATACCCGGGTGCGTATAAAAGTTGGTATGAAAGACTCCGCTGTAAAGGAACACCATAAAGGGAGCAAAGGCCCTTACAGTTTTGCCATTATCATAATATCAAGTTCAAGATTTGAGAAATATGGTCATGTATCCTCTCCGCAGGAAGCGGAGGACAGGTCAGGGCAGATAATGGAGAGCCTGATTCTCCGGGAAGGCCACCGGATATACCGTTACCGGCTTGTGGATGACGACCCGGACTCTATCGCCGGCGCGGTCCTTGAGGCTGTAAAGTCGGATGCCGACATGGTTATAACTAGTGGTGGCACAGGTCTCACCTCAAGGGATGTGACCATCGAGTCCGTTGTGCCCATGTTCAGCAAGCAGATGCAGGGCTTCGGAGAGCTTTTCAGGTATAAGAGCATTGAGCAAATAGGCAATTCTGTTATACTCACCCGCGCCTCGGCTGGAGTTATATCGGGAAAGGCAGTCTTTTGCCTGCCTGGCTCTCCGGCTGCAGTGGAGTTAGCTCTGGGCGATATAATAATCCCTGAGGCAGGGCATATAATGAAACATGTACGCGAGTAAAGAAAAAAGTTTTATATTGTTTGTTATATGTACATACCTGAGTAAATATTGTAAATATAGGCCGATAATTATATATTGCACATCTTAACAAAAGGTATGCACTGCACTTCATTGTGAGCCCGAAAAGAGTACAGATATGGCAGAGACATTCGCTACATTGTTCCCGTGATGGAGAAAGTATGCCCGGTTATTCACTAGGTATCAAGGAACTGGATGATTATTTAGGTAGCATCCGGGAAGGCACTAATCTTATGATGATAGGTCCGCCTATGAGCCGGAAGGACGAGTTGCTGGACGCTATCCTGTCCCACAATCTCGGTGCCGATGACGGGGTGATCATAGTTTCCACCAGAGAACCCGGAGAGAGGGTACTGGAATGGTTCACAGACCAGGGTATAGACCTGTCAGAAGCCAACATCGGGGTAGTGGACTGTGTCACAAAGACCCTTGGAATGGGTGCATCCGACACGGCCAGGATAAAGCGGGCCTCAAGCCCCGTGGACCTGACTGGCATTGGTGTGAAGATTAGCCAGTTCTTCGAGGATTTCCTTGTAAAAAAGAACCTCGGAAAGATCAGGCTTTCCATAAATTCCCTTTCAACAATACTGATGTACTCTAACCTGCAGACCGTTTTCAGGTTCCTGCACGTTTTTACCGGCCGTGTGAAAGCTGCGAATGGTTTCGGGTTGTATGTAGTGGAAGATGAGATGCATGATGCACAAACCATAGCAACCTTAAAGCAACTTTTCGATGGGCTGATCGAGATAAAGGACATCGGGGATTCTTATGCTATGAGAGTAGTCGGTATGACCTCAAAGCCGACCCCCTGGTTCGAGTATGATATCATAGGGACCGAAATAATTCTTAATAAGCCGAAAAAACCTTAGGTCCCGGCAGATTACTTAAAATATGCGAAAGGGCATTTTCAGCCATATGTACCTGGCAAACAATAAGTGCGGTTTTACCGGACATATGTTTTTCACTAAAAGCAATTATAAAGTACAATCATTATTATGTAGGTGTATCACATGGAAAAAGACAAATTATACAAGCTTAAGGCGGAAGCCTCAGGCATAAAACCAATTCTCAATATCGGCAAGAACGGGATTACTGACGCTGTAGTTGAAGAGGTTAAAAAACAGGTCAAAGCGTACCGTCTGGTGAAGATCAAGATGTTAAAGACCACTCCTGAGGGAGAGGACGTTAAAGAGGCTGCGCAAAAGCTGGCTGAAGTTACGGGCACAACTCTTATAGAAGTGCGCGGCAGTACTGTGGTCCTCTATAGGTGATCCTGTTAGGCTGAAGGATATCAGGATGTTTCCGTGAATCTTTCACCGGAAACTATCTCGATGTCCTCAATAATGATCAGTTTTCCAGGCAGGATCCTTTTGAGTTCAGGGATAATGTCTCTTATTTTCTCTTCCCTGTCGACGGCCTGGATGATCACGGGCAGGTTAGTAAGATATATAATCTTAAGGTAACTATTTTCTCTCATGGAAAAAAGTAGATTCCCGGCAGTTCTCCTGGGAGTTCTTGTGCTCCTCCTCCTTCTCGGGGGCATCTATCTGGGAATGGTTCATTTGAAGGCTCAAAATCCTGGCGGATTGAATGTGAGTTCCTCCAGGGCAGTGAATATGATAGAGACTAATCCTGCAGCAGCTGCCTTTATCTCTGACAATTTCAAGGTTTCAAGCTGGAGGGCGACAAAGACTACGCTTATTCAGAGAGCTGAGTTCTTAAATAGCACTCAGGACGACCCCGACAGTAATGCAGCATACGGTGACCGGGTCTGGAAGGTCGAGATCATGGAACGTACCTGTGCATGCCCGGCGCCAAATGAACTTTATGTGGTTGAGGGCTATGTAGATGCAGATACGGGCAACATCCTTTACGTTAAAACTATGAAGGCTCCGGAGAAGAACTATGAAAAAGAGACCTGTGCTTCAACAGCCTGTCATTAAATTCCTTTTAATACTGGCTCTGTGCGCGCTTTTCATTGTACCGGTTCCGGCAGCTACAGTCATTTCAAATGAAGTACAGGTAGAATACTTCTCTGATCTTGCATGCATCAAGTGCACAAGGGCAGCCCCGGTGATCGAAGATGTCGCAGGCCGGTATGAGAACGTCAATTTTACCCGTTATGATATACGTTCCTCTTTCACATATGCACAGCAATATGGGGTAACCCTTGTACCGGCTGTTGTCATAAATAAAAGCCTGGTAATAACTTACGATGACTACAAAGGTGACATCGTAGTACTTGAGAACCTGCTGGTTGAGGGCATAGAGAATCCTCCTGCAGCTGAGGGTCCGGAAGTGTCCTGGAAAAACGATGCATTTCCAAATGAAGGCCTGATTCTCGGGAAGTCCCATCTGCTTGTATTCATTGCAGGCCTGCTTGCGGGTTTTAACCCCTGCCTTCTGGCAGTCATGGCCTTCCTGTCATCAGCCATCATATCCTCTAACGGGACCCGCAGGGATCTGCTTACTCTTGTTTGTGGCTTTTGCACAGGCATCTTTGTAACATATATGATCGTAGGTATCTGGATACTCAATACTGTAAACTCTTTCCCGAATGTGCAGGAAACCATCACCTTGGTAATGGTCGCACTCATTTTTGTTCTGGGGATATGGCACCTTTATGATGCTTTTTACATGAAGATTCATCATAAAGGCACATTCAGGACGCCTCAATTTTTTATCAGGTTCATGGGGGAGATCAAAGGCAGGAACATCCTTTTACTCTCTTTCCTCGCAGGCGGCTTATTCTCACTTATAAAAGCTCCATGTGTAGGGGCTGTGTACCTTGCAATCCTGGATATGCTTATTTCCGGGAGCGACCTTTTAGGAGGTGCTGTGTACCTAGGCCTCTACAACTTTGGCGTAGTCCTGCCTATCCTCATACTGGGAGGCATGCTTGCTTTCGGGCTGGATCCTGAAAAGGTCTCGGACTTCAAGGAGAGAAGGCGTGTTGAGATACGGCTGATAACCGGAATGACGCTTATCCTGCTGGCTGTACTGCTGCAATTGAAAGTGATCTGATGTACATCTTATGGGTTCCGGCATCGGCACTTATTGCCCGAATATCAGGTATGCGGCCATAACGCCTGCCATGCACACACCCAGGTTCAGTATGATATTTAGGAATGAATATTTCCTCTCTCCTTCCTCGAGGAGCCTGAAGGACTCGTAGGCAAACGTAGAAAAGGTTGTGAAAGAGCCGAGCACTCCAATGCTCACAAGATATGTCATTGAACCGGATACTGATGAGAATGTAAGTGCGGCAAGTACGAAGCTGCCTATGACATTCACTGCAAGGGTGCCGGTGGGGATCCCTCCTACCCTCGGAATGGCGCCGGCTACAAGGAACCTGAGAGTTGCACCTGCAAATCCTCCTGTCCCCACAAGCAACAACTCTGTACTCATTGTATATCCTCCCTCCATGGCCGGGAAAAGTATCAGGATTGATAATCCTGCTACGCCATATGCCATGTGACCCGCATGCCTGCCTTTAAGAAGAGTCGCCATCGTGTCTGGCAAGGGGAAAAATAATCTCCTTTCCTTCAGACCTGTAAGGTATATCACTATCCCCTTGCCTGCGAAAACTCCTGCAACCGCGAGGACTGTGTTCCCAAGGATGTTCAGGGATGCAGCCAGGGGCGGCATCTGGAATGTTTGTAATGCAAATGCAGAGAATGTTGTAAAAGAGCCCAGGAAACCTATCCCGAAGAACATCCTTGCCTTTGGGGTGACATAACCGAGATACTCGGAGTTGTATAGCAAAAAGCCCAGCAGGATGCTGCCGAGCACATTGACCACAAGTGTACCCGTGGCCGGGCTGAAATAACCTGAAAGCGCAAACCTGGATGTTGCGCCCAGCACCCCCCCTGTTCCTATTATAAGCAGGGGCTGGCACTTCTCCTGAAACGTGGCTTCTTTACTCAATCAATACAACATCCACTTCATTTCCTTCTTCGTACCCTTCCACGTTCTCAGGTATGATCACAAAACCGTTGGATTTGGCGATGGAACTCAGGATCCCCGCTCCTGCGGTCATTAGAGGCCGGGCTGTATTACCTTCCAGTATCACCCTTGCGTAGCTCACATAGCCTTCCCTGGAATTTATCTTGCCTGTAAGTCTTGCCTTTACGGTGATGTCAGGTATCTGCGGGATGTTTCCTTTTTTGCGTATTGCCGGCTTACCGAAAGCAAATAGCGCCACCAGTCCTGCGGCAGGGTATCCGGGCATACACAGTACAGGTACATCACCGATGATCCCAAGTGCTGTCGGTTTCCCGGGGCTTAAACCCACGCCGTGCACAAGCTTCCTGCCCATGGAAGCCACCACCTCGGGCACATAGTCTTTTTCGCCAACAGATGTCCCGCCGGAGATTACTATGAAGTCAGCATCGATATTCTCTGAGATAGCTTTCCTTATAAGTTCCCTGTCCTCGGGAACGATTGCGCAGTATCGCGGCAGTGCACCCCACTGACTGGCATACAGGCCTATCATGAGGCTGTTGATATCCAGTGTCTTCCCCGGAGGTGGCACCTCTCTGCTGCTCTCAAGCAGTATAAGGTCGTTACCTGTGGGAATGATGGCAACCAGCGCCCTGGAGTAAACCTTTATTTCCCTTATTCCGAGTGAAGCGAGCACTGCTATGTCGCAGGGTCGCAGCAGATGGCCTTTGTAGAATATGATCTCATTCTGCCTCACATCCTCGCCTATGTCGCCTATGTTCTTTCCCGGATGGACCTGTGCGCGCACCTCTATCATATCTCCGATACATATTGTGTCCTCTTCCATGAGCACGGCATCGGCAGCATCAGGTACATAGGCTCCCGTATTCATTGGGCAGCAAATGCCCTCATTCACTTCGTCCTGAATCAGCAGCATCACAGGGTTGGTTGGTGAGGCTCCCAGGATGTCAGTTGAACGGACAGCATAGCCATCCATGGCAGAGCGGCGGTAGTGAGGCACATTTCTCGGTGCAAGTATGCTGGTTGCAAGCACCCTTCCCACACCTTCATTGATCGCTACTATGTCAGTGCGTTCCAGGGAGCTTATCTCTCCAAGGAACTTCTCTCTTGCTTCATTCACACTGCTGCGCTCTTTAAATATCCTGCTGTCCATGCTTTATCCTCAAGCTTATCCGCCGGATACGGGCGGGAAAACACCTAGCTCGTCCCTGTCCTTGACTTCCGTTGCGAGGCTCTCCATATGTTTTACATTGTTCCCGTTGAGGAACACATTGATGTACCCGCGAAGCTTAGGCTCATCGCCTGTTCTTTCAAAAACCATTTCCTTTAAGGCGGGGTACCGGTCTGTAAGAGAGAACAAAACTTCCTGCACGGTATCTCCGCTGAGCATAATCGCAGATTCGCCTGCGATCTCTCTCAGGTTTGCGAATAGTTTGACCTTGACCATTGCCATGGACCTCTATTCTAAACGTATAATTAATAAATCTATTCCAGTTCGGGAATTTTAGACAAAAATGTGTGACAAATGAATGTGTGGCATATTTGAAAATTTGGATAAGTGGTGGGATAGCGCGGATTTGAACCGCGGTCCAAGCGTCCCAAACGCTCGAGGATGGACCAAGCTACCCTACTATCCCATTTTGATTCAGAAGGGTAGCTGCTCAATATACTTTCTCGGTTAAATAGGTTGCGTGAGAAAAGGTCTTGATGCAGGGTAATCCGGCTAAATATCTCCGGATACAGGGTCTAACGATCTCCTGCCTTATCAAAAGACCAGCTTCCAAGCAGTATCATGGTAAGTGCGAATACTATTATGACTGTCATGGAACGCATGATCGGTATTTCGGATACGCCAAGAAGCGCCCACCTGAGAGCTTCCACGCCATAGGTGAGGGGGTTGAGCTGAACAGGTATGCTTAGCCATGGAGGAAGGTTGGCCATGGGATAGAATGCCGTGCTTGCCATCAGTGTAGGGAACGTGATGAATGTCATCATCATCTGGAAGCCTTCATGAGATTCTATCCTTGACGCAAGGGTGATCCCAAGTCCGATGAAGCCCATGCCTGTAATGAACATTATCAGGATGCTTAATATCTGCCCCATGACAGATGTGTAGTCCACAATGAACAGTCCGCTGATGATCATAAGCAGCGTTCCCTGCACCATAGCTGCTGTCACGCCACCTGCAGCTTTCCCCAGAGCTGTGTAGAAGCGGCTTACAGGCGCCACAAGTATCTCTTTGAGAAAACCGAACTCACGGTCCCATATGATGGAAACACCACCCATGAGCGATGCGAACAGCACAGACATGCCGATGATGCCCGGGGCCATATAGTCAATGTAACTGCCATTGCGCATGGTCATTGTGCTTCCCAGGGCAGACCCCATTATGACAAGAAAAAACAACGGTGTGGCAAGTGACCCGATTATCCTTGAGCGTGAGCGCCTGTATCGAAGCATCTCCCGAAGCCACAGGGTGAATACAGTGTTCATGCTATGCTTCATCCCGGTGAGGCCCATATTATCTCCAGCGTTTGTACACTTCGTTATCGATGCCCATGAGGTCCAGTGCCCTGCCTGCCATGGAATTGACCAGATCGTCTATTGTCTGCGGCCTGGAGTAGAAACCGGGGCATGCAGGGAGTATTATTGCGCCTGCCCGTTCGAGTTTGAGCATGTTTTCCAGGTGTATCTGGTTGAATGGCGCTTCTCTGGGCATCAGGACAAGCCTTCTCCTCTCTTTCAGGCACACATCCGCCGCGCGCCCAAGCAGGTTATTGGACATGCCACAGGCGATCTCACCCAGCGTTTTCATGCTGCAGGGGGCGACCAGCATCCCGGCGAACCGGTGAGATCCGCTTGCAATAGGCGCTGTAAGCTCTCCTTCCCCATATACGTGGCTTGCCAGGTCTTCTATTTCAATGACAGAATAATCAGTTTCAATCTCTATTATCTGCTTCGCGGTCTTAGTTATGACAAGGTGGGTTACAATATCCATTTTAGAAAGGATCTCCAATAACCTTATCCCGTATATGGAACCCGATGCACCGCTGATACCAATGACTATTTCCATTTTTTATCCTCCCGCAGGATGTCCGATAGTTCATCTATCATCCCTTCTGAAACGTCGACTATCTCGTCTATCTCCTTTTTAGTTATACTGTCCACATGGATACCAACTATAAATACAATTGTCGAGCGACTGGCTTCACTCAACTGCCTCGCTCCCTTAAGCGCGAGTTCATCTTCCCTGTGCCCGGGTGCGGTTATCACAGAGGATGAAGCACGCCCTGATATGCTGTCAAAGCTACCCAATGCCACCGCCCCCACATGTGCCCTGCCGCCAGTAAGCCGCGCGCTATAGTCGCTGCCTAGCTTTTCCCATTCAAGTAAAAGGGCTGTTCTACCTAAAACACGCTCTATGCGCTGGCAGGGCAATTGGCGGCTTTCCAAGCTATACCTCCAGGTCCGTCAAACGGAACTGTCTTGTTTCTCTCTTGATATCAAAGAAGTCCCTAGCAGCTTTTCCTACTGCTTCACGGTTCTCTTGTGTGGTGTAGACTCCCATCTTCCAGTTATCCCTGTGAGCTTGCTCCAGCGTTGCCACAACATGCGAAGCCTCATCCAGGCGCAGCATCCTTCCGTTCATCTTGACAAGTGCTTTCATCTCGACTATCTCAGGGTCTCTTGGTATATCGATGAGGACTTCCTTGCTGTCAATGCCCACAATGTCGGCAATCTCAGCTTCGATGCGCCGGACGTTTTTGCGCTGCTTGAGCACACCTTCCCCCACATCCTCAAAACCAACATAAAGGGCTCTCTTGTACAGTTTCCTGTCATCAAGTCTTGCTGCAAGTTCTCCGGCATAGCCGCTATTGTTACGCATTGTCTCGAATATCCTGGCGTCGTCCATCCTCCTCAGCTCAAAGGGGTCAAGCATTTCCTGCTGGATGAGGTCTTCAACAGCCCTGACAAACATTGTCTCAGCAATCCTGGACACATGATGGTAGTATACCGAAGGATGCATCAGGAACCTGGAAACAAGCAGCGATTCCGCAGCCTTTACGCCGCCTGCGGCGACAACCAGTTTGTTCTCATAGAACTGCATCTCGTTTATCAGCCTTGCATGGTCCACAAGTCCGAATGCAACGCCCGTATAATGTGAATCCCTCACAAGATAGTCCATTTTATCCACATCTATCTCGCTGTTGAGTATTTTGCCAAAATCCGTCTGCCCCTGGATATGTCTCTCGACCTTTACGGGATTGATGCCATGTTCGCCCAGTATCTCGGCAATTTCTCCCTTTTTCAATATGTCCCGTATATCTTCGTGTCCCTGCCTGGTATAGTGCTTCACCAGCCCTTCGGTCACATGAGAGAAAGGCCCGTGTCCGAGGTCATGCAACAGGGCAGCAACCCGCAGTTCCTCTTTTTCTTCCCTTGTGACAGTGTCTATCCTGGATGTGAGCATACCTGCAAGATGCATCACTCCGAGGGAGTGCTCAAAACGGGTGTGATTAGCTCCCGGATAGACCAGGTTTGAAAGCCCCAGCTGGCTTATTCTCCTGAGGCGCTGCATTGGAGAAGAATCTATCAGGGCCATGGTGAGGGCGTCAAGTTCTATATATCCATGGATAGGGTCACGGATGACTTTCATATATTTTAAATATATTTCATGGTATAAATGCTATCTTGATTGTAATCCCTTATATTCCGCTAAGCGAAGAGAGAAATTAACATGCTTGTATTATCTGGTGGGACAGGAACCCCAAAATTGCTGAACGGCCTTCGTAAAGTGATGCCTGAAGAAGACATCACTGTGATTGTGAATACTGCAGAGGATCTGTGGGTTTCCGGTAACCTGGTGACCCCGGACATAGACACGGTGCTCTATCTGTTCTCGGACAGGATCGACCTTGATAAATGGTGGGGTGTGTCAGGCGATACTTTTTGCACATATGAGCTTATGAGGTCGCTAGGACACAGGGAAAGGATGATGCTGGGAGACCTCGACCGCGCTACTCATATCATCCGCACAGAGTACCTGCGCAATGGTTATTCGCTGACCGATTCCATCAGGAGTTTGTCAGCCTCCATGGGGATAAAAGCCAAAGTACTGCCCATGTCGGATGATCAGGTCGCGACCATGATAGTAACTCCGGCAGGAAAGATGCATTTCCAGGACTTCTGGATAGCTAATCACGGGAAGCCTGAAGTGCTGGACGTGTTTCAGGAAGGGATAGAAACGGCAACAATATCACCTGCTGTCCTGGAAGCCCTGGAAGCTGAGGAGTATATCCTGATAGGCCCAAGCAACCCGATAACAAGTATCGGTCCGATAATAGGATTACCGGGGATGGTGGACATCCTCAGGACTAAGAAGGTCATTGCAGTCAGTCCTGTTATAGGAAATGAGCCCGTGAGTGGCCCTGCAGGAAAGCTGATGCGTTCAAAAGGATTACCCGTATCATCGGCAGGTGTGGCAGCCTATTACAAGGAGTTCCTGGATATAATGGTTATCGATAATCGCGACACTGCAGATGAATCCATGTTTGAGGAAATAGGCTGTAAAGTGGTGCGCGCCGATACTCTCATGAAGAACCGGGAAATAAGTATGGATCTATCCCGCATGGTAATGGAACAGTTCAATGCCTGAAGCGTTTTCAGGTCGATGCCCTCTTTTTTGCTTTTGATGGTGCTGCCGGAGTTTCAGGTTCTGCCCCGAACATCCTGAAAAGGCTTGTTTTACATTTGGCGTTTTAGTAAATACATTTTTATTATCCTAATATCATATTACTACTGATATATTGCAAAATGTTATTTAATATCTCTACAAGGTGAAATTGTGGGCGATGAATGGAAAATAGACCTTAAGATTCCTGATATAGGGACAATGATCACACTTCTGGCAACTGCGATATGTTCAGTTATCCTGAGCGCGGCGGAGATCGCTTACACAATGATGTGGATAACTTCAGCTTACGAGAGGAACGGCAAGGACTTTTTTATCGATCTTCTTAATGCGAAGGCCCTTACATGGACAGCGGAGTACATAGTCGTTGCAGGTTCACTCCTGCTCATATCATCTCTTTTCTTCCTGCTTTCCATGACCCTCTCATTGTATGGGCTGAACACGCTTGCAAAAAAAGAAGACAAAAAGGTACACACAACTATTACCTTTACACTGTTTGCCATTGGAATGGTCTTACTTTTCATGGCGCTGATATCAGCAATAATACTGAGGTACCTGTAAACATGATCCGGTCATCCTTGTCAAGGAAGGCGATAATATGAGTTTGAACATAAGTGGAACAATAAAAGAAGTCCCTAAAGAGATAGAAAAACCAGCCGGCTCTCTGGAGGATATCATCCGTCCGGTTACAAAGGTTGAAAGGGTGCTGTATCCCATATCTGCTGTGGTGGGCCAGGAAAAGATGCTCAGGGCCCTTATACTGAACACCATCAATCCTTCCATAGGCGGCGTGCTTATAAGGGGGCAGAAAGGAACCGCCAAGTCCACGGCAGTCAGGGGACTGGCCGAGATACTGCCTGAAATAGAAGTGGTGGAAGGGTGTAAGTTCAACTGTGACCCTTCAGATACGGAGAAGATGTGCTGGGAATGCATGGGCAAAAGGTCTAAGGGGACCCTGCGTATCCAGAAGCGGCAGATGAAGGTCGTAGATCTCCCAGTGGGTGCTACCGAGGACAGGGTCGTGGGCAGCCTTGACATCGAGAAAGCTGTCCGGCAGGGTGTGCAGGCATTTGACCCTGGTATTCTTGCTATGGCCAACCGCGGCATATTATATGTGGATGAGATCAACCTGCTTGACGATTTTGTTGTAGATGCGTTGCTGGATGCGGCAGCCATGGGTGTGAATACAGTTGAGCGTGAGGGTGTGAGTGTAAGCCATCCTGCAAATTTCATTATCGTAGGCAGCATGAACCCGGAAGAAGGAGAGCTAAGGCCTCAGTTACTTGACAGGATCGCGCTGCAGGTGGAGGTCACAGGTATCTATGATGTTGAACTGCGTATTGAGATCGTGGAGAGGAGGAATCGCTTTAATGATGATCCTAAGCACTTCATGCGCGAGTTTGAGAGCGAGCAGGAAAAACTGCGTTCAAGGATACTCAAGGCTATGCAGTTGCTGCCAAGGGTAACGACCACAAGGGACAATCTGCGTACCATTGCGGAGATATGCATCGTTTTCAATGTGGACGGCCACCGGGCTGACATCATGATCGAGCGCACGGCACGCACTAACGCTGCCTATGAAGGCAGGGAGCGCATCACAAATGATGACATCATCGAGGCTGCCGAAATGGTCCTGCCACACAGGATGCGCAAGAAGCCTTTCGAAGAAGAAGAATTCAGCACAGATCAGTTGCGTGCGGTAGTAGAAGGCAACTTCTGACGGGGTGTGCACATGAACTCCGGTGATAATGCCCAGCGACTTCGCAGGAACCTTCTCCGGAATTACGGAGTAAAGGTGATGTATCTCGGTGCAGCAGTGCTTGGATTGCGCATACCCCGGGAGTCGGTGGCGGATATATCTAAAAAGGACACTGACACACTATACGGGATCCTGCAGTATAATTTCGAGCAGGTAAGACCTGATGAGATCAGTGTGATCTATATCATAGCTGATTCAGACCATCTGGAAATGGAGCCTTTAAAGTTCTTCGAACCTCTGTTGGGAAGTGTTGGAAATGCGCTGCTGGAACTGCCTTTGATACAGGCAGGAGAAACTCCTGCAGTACTCCTGGATGAAAAAGATGCGTTGATTGAAGATACGTCAGGCTTGTTTTCCTCCGGGGGGCAGGTCCTTGTAGAGCTGACACCAAAAGAATATCTCCCTGGAAATATTGAGGGTGAAAAGGACACCGGGCAGGCATCTGTTCCTGCTTCAGATACTGAATTACGCCGGGAGTTGCAGGAGGATAAGAAAGTCGGGAAGATCATGAATGATTTCGCCCGAAATTCTCCAAAGAAAAGGCTTGCCTCCGGCAGGCTGAAGTCCGGCAGGCGGGCAGAGGTGCTGACAAAAAGCAAGCGTGGGCGTTATGTCAGATACCGGATGCCCGGGGAAAAGATAAACGATATAGCCATTGCTCCAACTGTGCGCGCAGCGGCCCTGCACGCAAAGGATGGCAAACTTGAGATAATGAGTGGCGATATAAGGGAGAAGGTCCGCAGGAGACGCATTTCCAGCCTTATCACTGTTGTCTTTGATACGTCCGGTTCCATGGATGAGCAGGATAAGATAATGATCACCAAAGGTGTTGTCATAGCCCTGCTCAAGGATGCTTACCAGAGGCGTGACAGGGTTTCACTTGTAACTTACAGCGGCAGGTCTTCCCAACTTGTGCTGCCTTTCACCTCATCTGTGGAGGCTGCCAAAAGGTATCTGGAGAAGGTTCCCTTCGGAGGCACAACACCTATGGCCGCAGGTGTGCTTACCGGAATGGACACCATGTTGCGTGAGGTGAAAAAGGAACCTTCAGCAGTTCCCATAATGGTACTGGTCACGGACGGAACTGCTAACTGTGCCTTGCACCTGGGAGGCAATATCAGGAGGGAGGTACTGCAGGTTTGCAGGCAGATAGCCATCCATAATGTCAATATGCTTCTGGTGGATATCAGCCCCACAGGATCAAAACTGGTACAGGAGATGGCTGCTCATAGCAGGGGCAATTACTACCATCCCGGTTCGCTCAGCAAAGAGGCCCTGTACTCCGCCATCACACAGGAGAGGGATGCAAAAATTGCTTTTGTATGATGTTAAAGGGAATCCGGCACAAAGAAAAAAATCTTATATCTTTTTGACAGCGATATTATCACATGAACAGGATCTCAGGCTTAATTGTCTTCATAATGATAGTAGTTCTTGCATTCTCAGGCTGCCTTTCCTCCAGCACTGACGATGAAGCGGCAAGACCTGCTGCTGAAAGTGAGCTTGAAGTAGTTGCAGATCCGACTTTTGATACAGAAATACCAGTCTTTGAAGAACCAATTCCCGAAGAAATAAATATAGATATTGCAGCTGATTATTATAATCCAAATGTATATTCTCATATTGTTATTGAAGATTCAGCATTTGAGAGAGTCCACGGTGGCGATGTATCCGGTTATATGCGAGAATATGCCCATGAAGGAGGCACTAGATTCACAATTGTGTCAACGAATCTCTTCACTGAACATCCAGATTTTTTAGGAACTCTGTTTTATTACCGCGCAGACTTATCCCCCGTAGTTCTATCCGGCCTCCTGAAATCCGATGTCGGCCGTGAATTTTCAGAACAATATTTCCGACCCACATCCGGAACCTTAGAATTTTACCGCGACCTAAACGACCTTGACATGATCGAAGCGACCGCCCAAGCGACCTTAGCGGTTAAGGACCCCTACACAGGTCCTCGTTATAATTACGGTGCTTTAACATTGCATGGATCCAGCGGCGAGAAACATGTAATCATGATGCCTTATTTCAGTAATTTAGCAGCAGATTATGTTCAAGCAGATCAGACCGGTGGCTTAACTTCTGAGATTTATGAAATAAATAAAGAATTTAGTTTAAATAGAGGTCTTCCCGAATCTTATTTTAAAATTGCAGAACGAAATTTAGGTCTTTAATTTAGCATTTACAGTCACAATTTTCAGTTTTAAATCTATTATTATCTGCGGAAGTTCCACAACTCTCAGGATATGGAGTACTAGGATCTAAATTAACATAATTACAACACTTATAGCATTTAATCTTGCATTCAGAAGTATGAGTTGGTACATCGAGTTTTTCTTTCATAATCCCGAAATATCCGCCAGTCGAGTTTGACACAAGAAGCAGTATCACAACCACAAGAATTAGCATAATCACCATCGCAACGATTGTATTAAGTGATAATTTGGACCTGTCTTTTTGAAATGATGTTATTTGAAGCTCAGAGCTGCAAAACTTTAATACTCTATAGTATATTATAGTAAACTATGGCCACGACGATACAGATCAGTGAAGAACTGCAGGCTGAACTGGCAAACCGGAAACTTTTCTCAAGGGAGACCTATGAAGAGGTCATCTGGGACCTGCTCGAGGATACGAAAGAGCTTTCCGCTGAAACCAAAAGAGAGATAGAGGAGTCACGTGAGCAGATCAGGGCCGGGAAATTCTCAACTCTTGAAGAGGTCAGGGATGAGCTGGGTCTATGACCTATACTGTGATCTTCTCTGAAAATGCAAAAAAGCAGTTTCAGAAGCTTGAACAAAATGTGCAAAAGAGAATAATAGCAGCCCTTGAGAGGATAAGGATACGCCCGGAAAGCTATATCTCAAAACTTGTGGGTGACCCGGGTTACAAATACAGGGTGGGGGATTACAGGATAATTCTGGACCTTGATAATGAGAATCTGTACATACTTGTTATCATGATCGGGCACAGAAAGAGTATCTATACGCGATAATGTGTTTCCAACTGTTTGGCAGTACCGGGTAGTCAGGGAATAAGCCGATACCGATACAACACTCATTGATGGGCGGCTTCTTGAGCGCATCGGTATGAAGCTGAAATGCTTGATTCATGCTTCCTTTGCCTCCGGCGGTTCTCAGGCGGCTGTATGAGGAAATGAAACTGATGCACACATATCATTCCAACGCCATGGAGGGAAACACTCTCACTCTTCAGGAAACAAAGATCGTGCTGGAGGAGATAACCATAAGCGGGAAATCCCTGAGGGAGCATATCGAGGCCAGCAACACTGCAAGGGCCTTTGACTTGGTCGGGGACATGGCAAGGGGCAAGGTCCCCATAAATCATGTCAGTATCCAGCGGCTCCATGAAGTTGTAACTTCGGGCCTGCCTGAGGATGCCGGCAGATATCGCACAGATAATATAAGGATCACGGGTGTTGTAAAAACACCTCCTGATCGGTAAAAGATTGTCGTGCTCATGGATGAGCTGCTGGGCAGGGTGAGGGCAGCAGGCACCCATCCGATAGAGACCGTTGCATTGCTGTACCACAGGCTTGTTGAGATACACCCCTTCACCGACGGTAACGGCAGGGTGGCACGCCTTCTCACGAATCTCTACCTGATCTCCCGGAATTATCCACCGGTGGTCCTGAAAAAGGAAGACCGAAGGCAATACTATGCCTCACTCAGGTCGGCGGACTCCGGGAACCTGAAACCCTTGGCACAGTTCATCGCAAAGGCAGTCGACCACAGCCTGACTTTATATGTCTCGGCTTCCGGAGGTTCCGATGAGCTTCTCTTGCTTAAGGAACTGGCAGGATATACGCCTTACTCACAGGAGTACCTAAGCCTTCGTGCAAGGCAGTGAGTGCTGGATGCGGTAAAAATGGGCAGGGCGTGTTACTCCTCAAGGAATGCAGTTGAAAGGTACTTGTCGGAGTACGGGAAAAAAGAAGGATGACTCCTGCCAGCATGCCCGGGTGAAGTTCCGTTCTCAGGAATACCTCTTATATATTGTCAGATATTAAGCCATAATTATGCTTGAAAAACTCCATGAGTCTTTAATGAATGCTCCTATAGTACGCAGAGGGGAGTACAATTACTTCATACATCCTATCTCTGATGGCGTGCCCTTTCTGGAACCGGAACTTCTTGAGGAGATTACGGCTTATATAATCCAGATAGCGGATATGGATATTGACAGGATACTGACCATCGAGGCCATGGGCATTCCTCTTGCAACTTCCCTGTCCATGAGAACGGGTATCCCTTTCTCCATTATCAGGAAGCGCCAGTATGCACTTGACGGGGAGATCGTTATCTCCCAGAATACGGGATATTCCAAAGGGGAACTGTATGTGAACTCTGTTAAAAAAGGAGACAGGGTACTCATAGTTGATGATGTGATAAGCACCGGAGGCACGCTCCTCGCGCTGATGACCGCACTGAGGGACGCAGGTGTGGAGATATCAGATGCAATTGTTGTGATCGAGCGTGGTGAAGGGGCTTCCAGGTTACGGGAAATGGGCTTTAACGTAAAGACCCTTGTCCGCATAAGCGTTAATGAAAAAGGGGTTTCAATAGAGGCATAGTATGGGAGAGGAAGGTTTCGATTTCCAGGTAGATCATATCATTTCCGTGATAAAGGACAGTGGTGCGGAGGTAGTTGGCCTGCAGTTCCCGGAAGGCTTCAAGCGCAAGTCACCTGCAATTGCAGCGCAGATAGAATCCGGGACCAGTGTAAATGTTATCATATCCGGTAATCCCTGTTTCGGAGCATGCGACATAGATGTGGCCCTGCTGGACAAGGTGGACATGCTTTTCCACTTCGGACATGCGCCGCTGGATGATAATGGATTGGCCGGAAAGACTTTCTTTATCGAGGTCAGGTCCCGGGCGGATGTGACAGAGGTTGTGAGAAAGGCATTGCCTGAACTCTCAGGACACAGGATATGCCTGATAACCACAGTCCAGCATGTTCATAAACTGGAGGATGCCTGCAGGATACTTGAAACCGGCGGTAAGGAATGTGTCATCGGGAGGGGTGACAGTAAGATAGCTTATCCGGGCCAGGTGCTCGGGTGCAATTTCTCTGCCGGCCGCGGGGAGGAATGTGATGAGTATCTTTACATCGGCAGCGGTGAGTTTCACCCTCTTGGTGTTTCACTTGCAACGGGAAAAAATGTGCTTATAGCGGACCCATTCGTGAATGAGGTCCGCCATGCTGATCCTTCAAGAGTGCTTAGGCAGAGGAGTGCCGTGATAGCTAAATCCCTTGATGCAAAAGTATTCGGGATCATTGTATCCTCAAAGCCGGGGCAGGAGCGAATGCAACTGGCACAGGACTTAAAGGACCTGGCTGTCAGGCATGGCATGAGTGCTCATATATTTACCATGGACCTGGTGACCCCGGACCAGCTGCTTCAGTTCAGGGTGGATGCCTTTGTTAACACCGCGTGCCCGCGGCTTGCAGTGGATGAAGTTGGCAGGTTCAGTGCTCCCATGCTGACTCCACAGGAATTTGAGATCGTCCTGGGGGAGAGGTCATGGGAAGCTCTTGTATTTGATGAGATCACAGGTGATTGCCCTTGAAACAACGCAAACTCGAGATGTTGCTTGAGAAGATAGAGGGATTCGATTCTCCAAGTGCTGCTCTTGAGCAGTATGCAACTCCTGCGGTCCTTGCTGCTGAACTGCTGCATTTTGCATATATGCAGGGTGATCTTGAGGACACGGTATCTGACCTTGGTTGCGGAACCGGCATACTTGCCATAGGCGCAAAAATGCTGGGGGCTGAGAAAGTTGTCGGGTTTGACCTGGACAAAAAGGCTCTTGAGGTTGCCAGGAGGAATGCAGAGGTAATGGGAGTGGATGTCGAGTTTGTCCATTGTGACATCTCAGAGATTCAGGGACATACTCATACGGTGGTGATGAACCCTCCTTTCGGGGCCCAGGCAAAAGGTAACGACCGACCGTTCCTTTTAAGTGCCTTGAGAACCAGTGATGTGGTATATTCCATTCATAACAGTGGGAGCCATGATTTTATCACCAGGTTCATAGGTGATGCCAGGATTACCGACTGGTATTCAACGGCGTTTCCGCTAAAGCGAACATTCAAATTCCATAAAAAAGATGTAGAGATGATCAATGTAGAAATGTACCGTATTATGCGATAAATCCTTAAGTCATAATGCAGTCTTATTTCAGGATTGGTATTTTCAAACTTTTAAATCGATTTCAGTGTCATAAGAGGGATTCTAATTAGAATAAGAAACAGGAGAAAAACTTCACGCAGGAAGATCAAGTCTTCCAGCTCCGGGGATGCGCAGGTCAGTGAAGTTGAGGTATCTGTCGATACCCCCCCTACTCAGGGCAAACCTGCTGGACCTAAGGGAGCCTTCGCTCCAAAAGCAGAGGCAAAGAAAGCAGGAAATACAAGATCCGAGGCCAAAAAACCCTTCTCCGGGAAGTCCGGGGCAAGGAAAAGCCCTGCTGCAAAAGCAGAAGTAAAGGCCAAAGAACGTGAGGCAGAGATAATAACAAATCCGCCGGTGAGCGGTTCTGTGGAAGAATATAAAATGGATGCAAAAGAAAGTGTTTTTGTCATGCCCGGTGACCTTGTCGGTACTACCGAAGAGTTCACTGCCGGTGAAGGCACCTACATTGATGTGGGTGATATACATTCAATAGGTACAGGATATGTGCATATTGACAGGAACTCAAGAGTAATATCCGTGCTTCCTAAAACCAAAACGCCTCCACAGTTGATCGAAGGGGATATTGTTGTTGGCAGCGTTGTGAATATACGTGAATCCGTTGTCTTGGTTGCGATTGGTGCGATCAGGGGCAAGGGAGAGCGTGAGTTCCAGATGGATGGTCCGGCCGCTATTCATGTTTCCAATGTGAGGGATTCTTTTGTCAAGAGCCTTTCCCAGGAGTTTGCGATGTCTGACATCGTCAAGGCAAAGGTCATCAATACCCAGAATATGCGCCTGAGCACTGCTGAAGCGTCATTGGGTGTCATGAGGGCCAGTTGCTCCAGATGCAGGACGATCCTTGAGAAGGACGAAAGTAAACTCAAATGCCCTTCATGTGGCTATATCGAAAAGAGAAAGTTGTCTTCCGATTACGGAACCGGAATACTCTGAATAACTATAACAGGTGAGATAAAGATGGAATTGAAGATAATTGATAAGATCGATGACGAAATGCACCTTGAGATCAAAGGCGAGACACATACGCTTCTCAACATGCTCAAGTCAGTTCTCCTTGACGACAGCAGAGTGCAGATAGCAACCTATGATATGAAACATGTTTCTATCAGCGACCCTATACTTTTTGTCAAAACAGATGGCACCGATCCTATAGATGTCATCAAGGATGCACTGAAAGTTCTCATTTCCCAATGCGATGAGTTCATAGGTGTTTTCTCAAAAGCAGTAGAAGCCTGAGATTACCTGCAGCACCTTTGAGGTGCATTTCTCTTTTTACGGCTCTCTGTGGCTATTGCCTCAGATCCGGCTTTGTATTTCTGACATTCATTGCTGTTTGGCAGGGGAAGCTTTAATGAATATTCTTAATTAGTATTGGCTCACTATCCAAAAAGGTAATTCTAACAGGTGAAGATTTAACAGGTGAAGACAATGGCACTTGATGATGCAGCACTACAGAAGTTTGGTTTTATTCCACGTGAACCGAAGGATGCGATCAATATCGATCCGCTCCAGACAGGCGGTATACTTACCGAGGAGGCCCGCCGGGCTCTTCTGGAATGGGGTGACGGTTACTCTGTCTGTGATTTTTGTGGAGGGGTACTGGACCTTATAAAGAAGCCACCTATAGAGGAGTTCGTTCACAGCGCATTGCCTGAGTTCCTCAATATTGACGTTGTACGGGTCACTCATGGAGCCAGGGAGTCTAAGTTTGCTGTGATGCATTCCATGGCAAAGGAAGGGGACTATATAGTCATGGATAAGCTTGCTCATTATTCCTCTTTCGTTGCGGCACAGCGTGCAAGGCTTAATGTCAGGACAGTTCCTCACAGTGAGGCTCCTGGATACATGACCTATGTCGAAGGATATGCCACTGCTATCGAGGAAGTTATAAGGGATACGGGTAAGGCGCCGGCGCTTGCACAGGTGACCTACCCCGACGGCAACTATGGAAATCTTACGGATGTGAAGCGGATATCCGACATCTGTCACAGCTATGATGTGCCTCTCATGGTCAATGGTGCCTATTCAGTCGGAAAGATGCCCGTTGACGCAAAGGCCATGGGTGCGGATTTCATCGTAGGGAGCGGCCACAAGTCCATGGCATCTTCTGGTCCCATCGGTGTCCTGGGTGTTAAAGAGGACTACGCAGGTATCGTGTTCGGTAAATCGCCGACCCATCCTGCCAAGGAAATTGAATTGCTGGGATGCAGTGTAAGAGGTGCCCCCATAATGACTATGATAGCCTCTTTCCCCCAGGTGGTGCAGCGCACAAGGAACTGGTACAATGAAGTAGCAGATGCCCGCTGGTTCTCTTCAAGGCTGGCAGACCTTGGCATCGTGCAAAAGGGTGAGATGCCACATAACCATGACCTGATGTTCTTTGAAGCGCCGGTGTTCTATGAGATATCCCAGACAGCCAAAAAAGGCCGCTACTTCCTCTACCGAGAGCTGAAGGAAAGGAACATACACGGCATCAAGTCCGGGCTGACAAAGTATTTCAAGCTCAGTACCTACCAGGTCGGAAGGGACAACTTGAAGTATGTTGCTGACTCCTTTGAAGAAATAATTGAAAAACATCGGACCGCTTAAAGACTCCCAACGTGTATTCCCCATTTATACTCAATTGCACGCTTAAGAATTACTTCAATGGACCATGCCCATTAGTACGATACTGAGGAAAAAACGTGCAGACGAGGCATTAAACAAAGTCAAGGTCAAGGCAGGAACAGTAAATAAGGCTCTCAACAAGCTGATACTTCTTTTCCTGTTTGTGATCCTTCCCCTCCAGGGTGCCATAATAGCTATCAGACTTGAATACATAGTTGTTCCTCAACTAATCCTGGCCTTTCTGGAAGCTATTCTAACCATAATGGTGTCATATACAATAGCGACTGTTTTTCTCAAACTGACCATCTATCTGGTTCCCGAACGATTTGGCGGTGCAGGCAGTCAGGAAGAAAAGATACTGCTCAGCAAGGCCTATGTAGCGTTCATCTACGCTCTGTCGACATTGGTCGTTTTCTGGCAGCTTGGTATCGATACCAGGGATATAGCCATATTCCTCGGGCTTATTGCCACGGGTTTTGCCTTTGCGCTGCGGGATATCATATTCTCCTACTTCGCATGGTTCATCCTGCTCACAAAGAAACCGTTCAAGATAGGCGATTATATCGAGGTTGGGGATGAGGAAGGCATGGTCAAGCACATAGGCCTGTTCTACGTTGTGGTGGATCCTACCCCCTCGACATACGAGGACTTCCACAAGATACCTAACAAGGTATTCCTTGAGAGGGCTATCACCAACCACGGCAAGGGTAAATTCAAACTGGCGTTCGACTTTTACATCAAAGATATCCCCGCGTATCTCGATGAGAAGGTGGAGAGCATCAGAGAGAAAGCAAGGTCAGCCGGTTACGGGGATGCACGCTTCCACCTCGATTCCGACAAGGACGGCCTCAAACTGACCACCGAATATAAGGCCACATTCGAATCCAAAGAAAAAGCAAGACACCATCTGATCTGCATTATCATGAAAGAGATGGGCATCCTGACCCCCGAGGCCGCCAAGGTACATGAACCCAGGAAGCTCAGGTATTCCCTCTGACCCCCATTCCTCTTTTCGCGTGCCCTGATACCATAAAGCCTTTAATCTCAGAAGTATTATTAAGGATATATCATGCACGCGGCTGTGGTTTAGCGGTATGACAGAGGCTTCCCAAGCCTTTAACCCGGGTTCGAATCCCGGCAGCCGCATGATTTTTGTGTTTATTGTGTGAGTTTCAATAATGCCACCTCTTTAAAACTTCTTTTTTCGTAGGTTCTGATCATATCCACCGCACAGAAGGTGGGGGATATATACAACGTGAAAAAAGTGTACGCTAATTTTTAAGACTACTTTTGAAGCAAAGAAATAATGTATGATGTTTTGCGCTTATTATGCACAACCACGTTTTAATTTTGAGAAATAAAATGAATATATTAAAAAAGACGTTGTTTTCATAACTTCAAATTAAAATTATGTTTATTTGAAGAAGAAATAACACTAGAGTTCAGTAATTGGAATGGAATCCTTTAAATAAAAGTCAAAAAGATATTTTCCCCATTTAAGAGCGGCGAGATTGCTGCACATAATGTATTGCCCATCAATCTCCCCCTCGTTTGTTAGCAACCGCATGAGAGTATAGTAGTCATTGACCAGAAATGCCAAAAAGTCTAACTTTTTATGGTGAACAAAAATATTAAATGACTTGCCCTTCGTCATTTCCTCTAAAAAAGTATAGTGATTCTCTTGTAAAGTGTCAATCACATCTTTGGAGAAGATGGCATTTACATTTACATTTTTACGAGCCATTTCAGAAAAAACAGTGGGATAACTCGGGTGAAATGACGCAGCAATCATATTTACAGAATTAGAAATATAAGAGGAATTAGTTATTTTGGCGTTAAGGTCATACATTTCACTCACAAGAGGCTTTATGATTTCACAACCCCCAAGCTCATTCATTCTTTTTAAAAGGTGAGGCGGGATAAAATTAAGGTTATGAGTTCCCCAGTAATCAACATCACTATCCAAAACTTCGAGAGTATTTAAAAGAGGAAACATATCATCAGTTACAAGTTCTCCAATTGTTGTCAATTCATAAGTATCATCGTATTTATTAACAAGATAATGTTCTTCAAGTGTCTTTATCTGAGGAAGCAATGCCTGCCTAGTAGTATCAAGGGAATTTAGTAAATATTCCATCTTCTTAGCTCCATCTTTGAGCAAGAGAAGAACTCCCTTTCTTTTCTCTGACATGAAAATAACATCAAGTAGTGGTTTCTTCATTGTTCCCCATCCCATGCAGAAGTATACTTGTAAGGGGATAATTGACTCATATAGTTGCTGGTCGCTCAATCTTATAGAATCAAGTTGTCGATATTCTATTTAATGTATAATTGTTAAAATTCGAAGAGTTAAACCTTTAACCCCTCGTATTTATAATTTGCCATTTGCATAAGCTAATTGAAAAAAAGAAAAAAATTTACCAAATAACCTTATTCAATATCTTCCTCATCTCCTTCGTATTCATATTTAACTCCCCTTCCCTCACCCTATCCTTCAATTTATTCAACGTACTCCTGTATTTTATCCCAATCTCTCTAGCTTCGGCAGGAGTTAAATTAAGAATGTACTCTCGCAACTTTGCAATGTCATAATAGGTTTCAACTCTATTGTTCTCTAATTCCTGCATTTCAACTTTATTAGCTTCCTTGCCAATGTACACGCACCCTTTAGGCTTAACATGCCTTCTTTGCAAAACCCCATATTGCCTTCAAATTTGGCTTCAGGATGATCTATGAATTCAAGGAACACGTCACTTAATGGCTTCCAGTATTTCCAGGCAACCTCATTTTCAACTCCCATCATGGCCACCAGAAATTATATATGTTGATTTATGTTATTTACTGTAATCACTGGAAATAGCGTAAATGTGGTTATGATGAAAACTACAAAAAAGGAATTTGAGAATCTTGTGTATCAGGGGATAAAATCTCAGGGATTTGACGAATTGTCATCCAGGCTGATCGCAATATTGTATTCTGAACCGGATCCTTTGACACTGGAAGAGCTTTCTGCGATCACGGGGTATAGTTTTTCGGCTGTGAGTGCAACAATGAAACTGCTTAGTGGCATAAAGGTCGTGGAGAAAACAAAGAAAGCCGGTTCAAAAAAGTTATACTTTTCAGTTCAGAGGAATATGTTGACGCTCACCATTGCTGCAATAAGGTCCAAGAGTGAATTCATGGTAGCTCCTGCACTTAATGATCTTCCCGGTATAATTGAAAAATGCAGGAACAGCAAAGCGGAAGGTTCCGAAAGGACACTCAGGATAATAGAACAATATTATCAGCAGATGGTGGCACTGGATATGATTTTTAAAAACCTGATCGAATTTACGGAAAAAATCCAAAAAGAGATGAGTACATAATGAATTACAATACAAAACTGACATTTTTGGTCCTGTTTATCTTTACACTCCTTTTAACAGGAATAAATACTGTTCAGGCAGTATCTGCCGGTGATGAATGTTTGAATGCGGTTGTAGAGAACATAAGTCCAAGTTCGGTAGGAATCAATGAACAATTCACCATTGGTATCAGTCTTGAGAATTGCGGCACCAGGGTTCCTGAAAACATCACTTTTGAAATAATCCGCATCCCCCCGGATATCATAGTAACAGAAGATCTGGTTGCCTATTTTCCCAGATTCGTGTACCGTAACAGCGAAAGGCAGCTAAGGTACCATATGCGGACAGCCCCTGATGCAAACCCCGGCCCCCATATCATAAAAATGAGACTGACATACGGAAGTGAGGATGCATACGTAGTAAAATACTATGATGTCGAAGTGATGGTGACAGGCGAACATGCAGAACCAAGGATATCTTCTGTCAGAACAAATCCTCAATATCTCTATGAAGGGGATACTGTTGACCTGAATCTGGAGATAGAGAACTTCGGTAAAGCAATAGCAAAATCCGTAGTAGTCAACTTAGATCACAATTTTAAGGGAATCACCAACTCTACAGTTGGCTCTCTTGCCCCGGGTGGTAATCAGACCGCATTATTCAAGTTCAAGGCAAGCACGGCAGGCACATTCGTGATCCCTGTTATCATAAGCTATGAAGACGACTATGGCAAGCAAAGGGACGAATATGACATCCAGTTGACCGTGCTTGACAGGAAAGGGAATCTGAACGTTGCATCGGTAAAGGTCAATCCGGTTCTCCCCTATGACGGGGATACTGTCGAACTGACAATGAGGATCGAGAACTCCGGTGACAATACAATAAATTCAATACGGGTTTATTATGACCACCCGTTCAAAGGATTAAAAGAATCTTTCATAGGAACCCTTGCCCCTAATGAAGACGGGCCTGCCGTGATTACCTTTGTAGCGGACCGGGCAGGGGAATACGAACTGCCGGTAACCATAACCTATAGTGATGATTTTGGGGAAGAGCAGATCAAAACCAACATTAATCTCATTATTATGGAAAAGAACAGCGGGATAGGAACAATAATAATCATATTGCTTATCCTGACAGTTATTGGCGGCCTTATATATTATAATTACAGGACCACAAGATCAAAAGATGCGGTCATCAGGCAGCTGATGGAAGGCAACGATAATTCCGGTAACGACAAAAAAGAATGAGGGCTCAATATGATCAATGATATCCGGGTGGGAGCCCTCATTGCATACTGCAGTGTAAAGAGAGGAAACAAGAAAACCCTCATTTTCATAGTTTTTGTCCTTTCACTCATTTTCATGAACTTGGTGTTCCTTCCGTCAATGATAGGAGGACTTTCAGGCCTGTTTACCGGATTCATGCAGGACTATCCCTACGGAGATATCGTCATTGAGCCAACGGGCGATAACACTTACATTAACAATGCTGATAACGTATTGAAGAAGGTCCGGGCTGTAGAAGGCGTGAGAGCCGGTACAAAAAGACTGGACGTGGGAGCATCCATCAACCATAAACAGAAAGTTGTCGGTGTAACGATAACCGGAATGCTTCCCACGGAAGAATACGAGATATCACGATATCCGTACATTATCTCAGAAGGGGATTTCTTAAGCGATCTTTCCAGGGACGAGATCATCATTGGCGCTATGATCGCAGGGACCGGTTTTGGCTCCGAGATATATGACAACCTGGGTGAAGTAAGGCCGGGAGCGTTTGTTGACGTAACCTACAGCAATGGGGTAAAGAGGACCTATAAGGTCAAAGGCATAATGGAAGGCAAATTCGAGGTTGTCGATCTTAATGCCCTGGTCCATTACAAAGAGATCGAGGATGTATATGGCCTTGAAGGAAAAGAAGCCACCAGTGTAGTTGTCAGGGTTGACAGGCAGGGAACGGAAGCACAGATACAGGACAAGATAAGAGAAGCAGGAGTGAATGAGCAGATCTTTACATGGGCTGATAAGTCGGAGTCTCTCATAAGGCAGGCAATGCAAAGCATGGGCGCCATAGATACCATGTCCAAGATCGTGAGCCTGATCGTAGGTGCAGCACTGGTCCTTATCATAATCTACATCAATGTGCTGAACAGGAAAAAAGAGATAGGTATCCTGAAAGCAGTGGGTATCACTCCAAGGTCCATTGTGCTGTCCTATGCATTCCTCAGCACGTTCTATGTTTCCCTGGGAATATCTGCAGGATTGATACTATACTTGTCACTTATGTTCTACTTCCAGGCGAATCCGGTAACATTCTATGAAACTCTGGAGATAAGGCCCGCTATTGATCCTGTGCTGCTTGTCCAGAGCGTGGTCACCATGCTTACGCTGTCAGTGATAGCCGGGATACTCCCTGCCTGGAGTGTATCAAGGGAAAGCATACTCAAAGCCATATGGGGAAGATAAAATGATAATAGTAAAGGACCTGAAAAGGTGTTATGGCACAGGAGACACGGCTGTCAGGGCTCTTAAGGGTGTTTCATTTGAGATCAACAAAGGGGAATTTGTAGCTATAATGGGCGCATCCGGAAGTGGAAAAACAACCCTGCTAAGGATACTGGCACTCCTGGACGATGCAACAGATGGGGAATATACGATCAGGGGATTAAAGGTTTCAAGCTTGCCTGAAGCAGAAAGAAGTTATTACAGGCTGACACAGGTCGGTTATATCTTTCAGGATTATGCACTTATCAGCGAGATGAGTGCCGCCGAAAATGTGTATCTGCTTTCCATGATGGAAGGAAAGTCTAAGAAGGAATCGTACAGAACTGCCCTTGAAGCACTGGAAAAGGTTGGCCTGAAAGGAAAGCATGATAGAGTTCCTGATGAATTGTCGGGTGGCGAAAAGCAAAGAGTGGCAATCGCAAGGGCCATTGCAAAAAGACCGGACATCTTGTTTGCCGATGAACCGTGTGCCAACCTGGACACCACCAATTCAAAACAAGTACTGGATGTATTCAAAGAGCTGAATGAAAGATATGGCCAGACAATCGTGATGGTAACGCATGAACCATGGCACACTGATTATGTTGACAGGGTGATCACATTCAAAGATGGTAGTTTACTTAGCGATGATAAAAAAATGAAAGTGAAAGAATGAAAGAACATGAAGTGAACATCATGAAAAACAAAGTAGGATTTGTCTCATGAACGGTGTTAACAGTCTGTAGGGGTTGTATTTTTAGTAAGTCCTTATATCCATCTCTACCAGCAAAACCATTATATCTCTCCGGGCATTTTATCCAGCCCTTATACTTTTTTATAAACGAAGATACAGTCGGTGAAAACAGATCATGGGAGAAAGTGTGGCTATTAGCCTGGCCGTAAAAAGGGCAATTCGTTACGATATTATACAGAACATACTCCGGCACTATGAGTGCCCGCCCTCCTGCCACTCCCACTGTTGCAGTAAAGGGCAGATACATATGTTCGAGGATGAGCTGAAGGTGCTGTCGTCCCTTGATCCGGCAAGGGCGGGGAAGATCACCACGGACAGCAATTCCCCCAGCCTGTATCTCATGCAGGCTCCATGTTCGTTCCTTAATGACATAGGCAGGTGCCATGTATATGAAAGAAGGCCCACGGTCTGCGGCATGTATCCTTTCAAGGTCAATACTTCGGGTACCACAGTTGGGTTACAGCCATGTCCGGTGGGTTATTTGATAATCAGGGACTTTGCTTCCTGGATAATTGACACTCTCTCAAAGTCGGATATCTCTCCGGAAGAAAGGTCCGTGCTGGTTGATGAATGGAAGAAGAATGTGGAATCATATGCATTGGAACTCTCAGAGTTTCATTCCAGGCCTGTTCTCATGGAAATGCAGATCCCCTATGACGAGCTTGGGATGCTCTCCATGTTCCTTGCCTCAAGGAACAGTGGAAAATAACCGGCTTACAGTAATTTCATCCGGGATGGGAAATGGCCACCCGGAAAAGCCACCTGGGAATCCTGTCTGTTAGATCTCCAAATGTCTTTTCTGCTTTACAGAGGTTGCATTTAAATAGTTGCGGATTCATTTTTTCTATGGGGAAAAGTACTGTAGCATCGACTTTGTACCCCAGGGAGTGAAAGAATAACAGTTGGAGAAATAATGTCAAAGGACCCTATATCCATAAGGGAGGACGACTATATGACCCACGCCCGGCAGATCTTGCGGGACAATTTTCTCAGGGGTCTTCCTGTGGTGGACGAAGGGAATAAAGTATTGGGGATCCTCACAGATCAGGATATACTGAACATCCGGTCCAGCAAATCCAATGTGACTGTCCGTGGTTACATAAGCGAGTCACCTTTGATCACGCCGGATATGGATATCCGCAAAGCTGCCAGAATGCTGCTTGACGCAAAACAGCCCCTCTCACCTGTGATCGTTTCAACGTCTGATAGGTCCATTGCAGGGATACTGAGCAACGCGGACCTCCTGCGGCACATTCAGCCAACAAAAGTTTCTCCCCGGAATGTCGGAGAGATCATGACCACAAAGGTCGAGACAGCACTTCCGGATGATAACATTTCCAGAATATGGGAGAATATGCTTCAATGGGATTATACCGGTATACCTGTGGTGTCCCATAAAAAAGAAACAATGGGAATTGTTACCCGGCTTGATATAATAAAGGCCGGTTATGCCAGGATAGGTACCACCAATATGCAAGGCAGAAGCTCGGGCGGTTCTATGAAAGTGGAAAAAGTCATGTCCACTCCTTTATATTCGGTACCTCCGACAACATCCGTAAGTGAGGCCATCGGTGAACTGCTTCGTAATGATATCGGCAGGATCAGCGTTACCAACGGAGGGGAACTGTTGGGCATTGTGGACAGGCACGATCTATTGAAGGCCTGTTTAGAAGGAACTGGTTTATGACAGCATCCGGGCTGACTATCCGGATCAGACTGTATCTATAAATTGTAAATTTTCACTCCCATCTTCTTTTTTCAATGGGTATCAAGGTATCAAAAAGTGTGGTGATATATTGAGTACAAGAGATAATATAAGGGTTGCAGAAAATGAGGCAAGAGTGCGGGGAAAACTGCACGCTAACGACAGGACCATTCAGCAAAAGGGCTCTGCATTGTACAATAATAGCCGTATGATAAAGACCGGACCTATTGACTTCGATGAAAAGATATCAAAGCATGAGGGCGGCATCATGGCACTGGCAAGCAGAGATGCAGTGACCATGCCGCCCACTACAAGCATCATCAATGCCATCAGGACCATGACCGAAAACGGTTTCAGGCGTATCCCGGTGACAGATGCCGGTACGAACAGGCTGGAAGGCATTGTCACATCTGTAGAAATCATCGATTTCCTGGGAGGCGGCAGCAAGAATCTGCTCGTGGAAGAACGTCATCATGGAAACCTGCTGTCTGCTATCAATTCTCCTGTGCGGGAGATCATGCAGGAGGACGTCGTCAGCATAAGGGATAATGCCGGCATCGATGATGCTATACGGGCAATGCTTGACAATAACACAAGCGGGCTGCCGATAGTTGATAATGAGGGCAGGGTTGTGGCTATATGCACCGAAAAGGACCTGATAAGATTTGCAGCAGGCATTACTTCCACGAAGAAGGTATCTCAGTATATGAGCAGGAAAGTGAAGACCACAACTCCCGATACAAGTATCGGTCAGGCGGCAAGGATCATGATTGACAATGGGTTCAGGAGAATTCCCATAGTCAACAACGGAAAGATCCTTGGCATGGTAACTGCCTCTGATATAATGCACTTCCTGGGGGGAGGCAGCGCCTTTGAGAAACTCACTACAGGCAACATCCATGAAGCATTCGATGAACCTGTCCTTTCCCTTATCTCAAAGGAAACGGTAAAGGTAAACCAGGAAACAGATATAGGCGAGGCAGCCCATATTATGGTTGACAAAAACATTGGTTCGCTGCCTGTGATGGAGGGTGATTTCCTTGTAGGGATAATCACTGAAAGAGACTTCCTCCGGGCAATATCCGAGTGAAGAAGTGCCCTGAATCCCTTCTCCACCCTTCCTATTTTTTACTTCACAGCTTAATCCTTTTGTTCCTGCAGTGTTCCCATACATCCCTTTAGGTTTCTTCTGCAAGTTCGATCATGTATATGTCAAAGTATCCGCTGCGCATATCCACCCACACTACAGTATCCTCGTATATTGCCGGATATTCCTGCGGGAACGGATCTGCAGTTATCTGCTCCTCTTCCTGGGAGGAAATATTGTAACTATATATGTCTGAATTCCATTGCATTCCCGCCGTGTTCATATCCGTTGATAATGCAGCATGATTCCTGTAATCTTCCCACACTATCCTGTCCCCGTATATTGCAGGAAGCAACTGGTTAGACCTATCGGTTGTTACCTGTGTTTCCTCTCCAGAGGTAAGATTGTACATGTAGACGTCCACGTTCCATTCCAGCCAGTCATCGGATGTCAGGTTTGCATTACGCATGTCTGTCCACACTATCCTGTCCCCATGGATGCCCGGTCCTTCCTGCCATGACTCGTTGGCCGTTACCTGTGTTTCCTCGCCCGAGGACAGGTTATACATGTAGATATCCACATTTGATCGGAGCAGGTCCTGCAGTTTCAAGTCCGGGTCATCTTCTGGTATGTTTGCATTACGGGTATCCGTCCAGGCTATAATGTCCCCATATATTACGGGGTCTATTTGCAATGACTCATTGGATGTTATCTGGATTTCCTCTCCTGATGTGATATTATACATATATATGTCTGCATTCCCGTTGCGCATATCTTCCCAGACTACCCGGTCACCATGAATGGCAGGATACCACTGATCAGACTCGTTGTCTGTCAGTTGTGTCTCCTCTTTGGAAGTGACATTGTACATGTATATGTCTGCATTCCCGTTACGCAGATCTGTCCACACTATCCTGTCCTCATATATTGCAGGTCCTATCTGCAGTGACTCGTTTGCGGTTATCTGCACTTCCTCTTCCATGGAGGTGTTATACATGTATATGTCCGCGTTCCATACAAGCAGTTCATCCGAAGATGTGTTGGCATTGCGCCAGTCAGTCCACACAACTATGTCTGCATATATCGCAGGATCGTTCTGGTCTGACTCTCCCATTGTTATAGGAGTCTCGTTGCCTTCAGTCTGTGCCGCAACGGTGCCTGTGGCGGTCAAAAGCAATACACTCAAAAAACAGACTGCAGCAGTCTTTTTAATGATCATTTGATAACTCTCCTTCTATCCGGTTCCCCTATCTTGATGCACAATTTGATTATAGGATGATACCCCTTATCATTTTTGAATCAATGTTCAAAAACTAGATGTGGGTAAAGTTGCCCGTTCAATCATACTTATATGTGCCCGGCACAATATTGGGTAGAAGGAAATGGAGCCTGTAATTGACCAGTATACTGACATATTGATTGTGGGAAGCTATCCTTCAGAAATATCTCTGAGTTCTGGCCAGTACTACGGTAACCCAAGGAACCATTTCTGGAAACTGGTGGGCTGTGTTCTTGATGTTGATCTGGCGGGGTTGTATTATGATAAGAGACTCCGGGTTTTACAGGAGCACAGGATAGGTCTGTGGGATACTCTAAAAAGTTGCCAGAGGAAGGGCAGCCTTGACAGCAACATCCAAAACGAGATATACAACGACCTTTCAGGTCTGACCCATATCCGCAGGATTATTTGTAATGGCAGCATGGCCGGAAAATACATCAGGCATTGCAAGGTGCCTGCTGATGTCATGGTATTCACAGTTCCGTCTTCAAGTTCTGCAAGGGTTATGAAATTCAGCGAAAAGCTGGAGCAATGGAAAAAGGCAATGTCCTGCTAAGATTATTATCCAAAAGTGTATTTATGGATGGGATATCCGCAAGATCATGTGTGACTGCATGAGCAACTTATACCATACATAAGAAACGATATACTGTTGTCCGCAAGGCTTTAAAGCAATGATCTATTATAAGAATTCGTTAGAGTTTTAGCAAGAGGTGTGTTTGTTCTCAACGTACCACCCCCCCACATTCCACACCCAGTTTCCACGGCACACCTCTGCTACTAACCAAGGGCATTACATCCGAATAGTTTTTCTACAGCCTATAGATTCATATATCCGACAAAGATATATATGCACTAAAGCCATGACTAGGCAAAAATGCTTTAAAAAGGTACTTTTATGGTCACAGAACCACCCACTGGGAAGAAAAATGGAAATTCACTGAACGAGTTCAAAGGGCGGCTGAAACACACTTTCCTGAACCGGACAATATTATTGTTCTTGCTCCTGAGCATGGTAATGGCATCCATTGTGCTCGCCAACCAGCAAAACATCATCAATATCCCACAGGCCATCATGGAATATGTGGAGCTGGTCATTACTATCCTTCTGGCATATGCACTTGCATCTGTGGCTGCCAGGCTGACAGTTAATAGTATTATGGACTTTTTCGGGGACACTTTTGAACCTGAACAGAAGATATTGCTCACAAAAGCGTATATCGGCCTGCTGTATTCTATAGCGTCGGTCTTTATCTTTGTGCAGCTGGGAATAACTGTCCAGAACATAGCGATTTTCTTCGGTCTGATTGCTACAGGTTTTGCTTTTGCGATAAGGGATGTTATCCTTTCATACATTGCATGGTTTATCCTGCTCACGAAAAAACCCTTCAAGATAGGGGACTATATAAGTATCGAAGGGGTGGAAGGGCTTGTCAAGCATATAGGAATGTTCTATGTACTTCTGGACGATTCTCCCGAAACTTATGAGGATTTTTATAAGATACCCAATAAGATGTTCCTGGAAAAACCTATTCACAATTATGGAAGAAGCCGTTTTAGCAGTGAGTTTGACCTATACCTGAAGAAAATGCCGGTTGATATGGGGGATATGTTCCTGGACCTTGATGAATTGCTGGAAAGGATATCCTTGGAGATCGGGAAGACGGTATCAACACGGGTTACAATGAGGCTGGATTCAGACAAGGAAGGCATGAAAATAAGGGTGTACTACAAGTGTACATATAAAGAGCGCAACATGATCAGGGACAGGGTGCTGAGGGTCATGTTCAGGGAAATCCACAGGTCTTCACGTCAGCAGCAGGAAGTTGATGGCAACAAGACTGAATGATAGCAACCATAACTGAAACCCCGGCAGCCTGTCACCATTGCGATGGAGAATATTCAAACTCAAAATTATCAACTTCATCTGAATCCAAGCCAAGGTCAGAGAACATTTTCCTGAAAACACTTCTGTAATCTTCCTCAGGTATCTCTTTTTCTGTTGTAAGCCGGACATGAAGATTTACTCCTCCTTTGGGGTCGGCCTGTATGATGTAATCGTTCCCGTTTTGTCGATGGATCACTCTTGAATTCTGCAGAATATAATTGATACTTCCTGCTATCCTGTCATCCTCATAGAATAATTGTCTTATTGAGCCGGAACCTGTCGTTTCTGTGAAGCTGAAAGCATCACTTCTGCTCTTCATATCCGTATATGTTGAATTAAAGTCCGGTGGATGAGTAACTATGACCGTGGCACTTTCTTCACTCTCGATGTTTTCCTTTAGCCGAACCAGATATGTTTGAGCTGCTGCATCACTTATTCCAAACATAGTCCTGAATAGCTCTGTCATCACTTCATCGTCGGGAAGATGCTCGGTTTCAAAATGTCTGAAGGACGGATCCTGCCAGGTCTCGTTATAGAAAGTGATGATCGTTGTCCCATTTCCAAATTTTGCTTCCATCGATATCCCGTCTGGAAAATAGTAATTCAAGGAACTGACCCAGAAGCTGTCTCCAAGATATGCTCTGACCTGAGAGACTCCGGGAGACCAGATGCCACTTGCCTCAAATAAGTCTGAATCAATATACATTGGACCTTCGACAATGTAGCCTGCTTGCCGTGCACTTGATATCATCTGGTCGTAATCGGTATTTCCCAGGTTTCGCCCCTCACTAGAGTAAGATGCATTGTCAAAGGATATCAGCGCAAAAGCAAAGGAAGCATATATCACTCCTGTCAGTCCTACCAGCAGGAACAAGGTGATCTGGCCTTTTCTTTGCAGGGTAAGGTTCCTTTTGCTCCAGAGCCAGAACATAAGTCCGATGAAAATAGCTCCTGACACAATTACTGACAGGCCGAATGCGGTAGTCTCAAGCATGTTGTCTCCATGATTCGGATTGTTATAACCCTGGCCAGCCTTCCCGGGTCTTTTCAAATACTGGCTGATCTCTTTCTGCACTGACACCCGACAATCTTATTCTGCAGAATGTCATTTTCTCCTTTTGATCAGAGAGGCTATTATTTTTGTAGCTATAGTAATAAAAGCCAGTTTCTTTAGTCCCATGTCCCCTATACCTCCTTATATTGTTCGTAAAGGGATATGTCTGTCAGGTAAATCTGAATTCGACAATGGTCTTTTTACCCACTACCCCTGATACTCTATTTCAATAGGGCCGTATATATTTTCGGGTATTAATGTTCCTTACCATTGTATCAGTAACACTCCATGCAGGTAAGATCCATGCGATACATAATTATATAGGACCTGCATTATAATATCTTGCTGGCACTAGGGATAATTCAGATGCCTCAGGGATAAAAATGAAAACGGGTTATTTGCTCTTACTGTTCTTTGTAGTAATGCTCGCTGCAATTCTCGGTTTGAATCTTCCTCATGAATATACTCCAGATGATGTGGATGTAAATGACAGTGACACAATTCCTGCTTCAATGATGTCTGTCCCGGATAGTGATCCCAACACGGAAGAGAATGTTAAAGACGAGCGCGGCTGGTGGCTTCATAAGGGGCGCAGCTATGTATCTTACGGCGGCAGGGAATACACGGGCAATACTGCAGAGATTGCGAAGGTGGATCTGGTAATTCTCCTTAACGGGCAGGATGCAGGTAATTCTCCGGGCCAAGGGTTTGTTGCAGGCTCACAGGCCACTGCAGAGTATTTTGTTACCAACATCGGTAATGTATCATTTGATGACATCATTGTCACAGATACTATCTTTGGAGATATAGGGGAATATGGAACCCTTGAAGCAGGTAAGAGTGTGTCTTTCTCAGTCACATACGATGTCCTGGAGGGGCAGTTCTCCAGTGCAGGAAAAGTTGTCGCATTCAACGAGAGCACTCTTGAGGCCTGTAGTGATGAACACAATATGTTCTATTATGGAATGAAAGTTCCTGTCTCTGACATACCGGAGTTCCCTACAATACTATTTCCCATGACAATATTGATAGGACTGGCGTTAATCTTCGGAAGAAAGGAATAGTAGCAGGCATCATTCATTTCCTGCTCTCTTTTACTGGTTCTAAGGGTATCAGTCACGAGTGGCAGTTATTATTTATTACAGATATTCAGGCGACATTTCCTTGTAACGGTTTGCAAGTTCCACATACGAGGCAGCGTTTTCCTCTATGTGTTCCTTTTCCTTCTCATTCACCTGTCTTTTGATGTCGGCGGGAATACCCAGAATTACACTTCCTTCAGCAAACACCTTGCCCGGGGCTACCAGCGCGTTAGCTCCAATGATGGAGTAGTCCCCGATGACAGCACCATTCAGGACCGTGGCATTCATTCCTATCATTACATTGTTTCCTATCCTGCATCCATGAAGAACTGCTCCATGGCCGACTGTTACATTGTCTTTTATTTCTGTCACTATGGAAGGATCAGTGTGGATGACCACGCTATCCTGTATACTGGTCCTGTTACCGATGATTATCTTTCCCATGTCTCCCCTGATGACTGCATTGAACCATACACTGGAGAACTCCCCGATCTGCACATCCCCGATTATCTCAGCGGAATCTGCAATGAATGCTGTGCTGCAAATCAAGGGCATCTTAGTCATAAATTCCCGAATCATCTATTCAATTCCTTACACTCATTTTGTTTAGAGCTATTTGTCTATGTTCCCTGTCAGGCTGACACCACATATAACTGCCAGTCTGTGACCAAGAGCTGTTAGAATATTCAAAGCCGTATGATTTGTGACAAGCTATTGAATTTAAGTAGGGTTTAGATTAAATAAAAACATGGGGTTATATGTTAATGTCAGGATGGAGTTCCCCGGGCACCCTTATAATCTATTAACGGGTGGGGGACAGGTACATTTCCTGAAAATAGTGGGGTGAATATTTGAAGCAGCTAAAAGAATGTCCTGAGTGTAAGGCACGCTTGCATGACATGGACCAAAACATACAGCATTGTGAGATATGTGGATATTGGACGCAGAAGGGAACTGCCAGAATGGATTCGGTAATGGTGTTTGCATAAGGTGGGAAAGTGGAAGTACAAGAGAGAAAATCCTGTTCCAGGTGCAAAGGGACACTTAAGAAACATATGCTGGGCATGAATCTATTTTACTTCTGTCCGGGCTGTGGTTACCATGCATCCGGTGATTTCCTTTAAATTGGTAGAAATATCTCTTGCAAATACTTCTACTTTTTTAATTTATTGCTTTAGCATACAGTTGCTCAGTCATCGAAAATACCAAGCCTTATTTTTATGAAATTATATACTTCGTTAGCTATGTCTATATCGCAGCAGCTTTCGATTCCCTGGAACCCTGGTGAAGAATTTGCTTCGCACACCTTGAAGTGGTTCCCGTCAAATAACAGGTCGATTCCGGCTATATCAAGGCCAAAGATACGCGAGGTCTCTGTTGCAAGCCATTCTATTTCAGGCGTCATCTCGTAACTTTTCACATGCCCGCCTGTTGAAAAGTTTGCTTTGAAATTCCCATCCCTGGATGTCCTTTCTATGCAGGCTATGGGCCGGCCGCCAAGAACAAAGACTCTGAGGTCCCTGCCTTTACTCGTCTGTATGAACTCCTGGAGTATTATGTTCAGTTTAGGATCGGTTGAGTGTATTAAAGGCATCAGGTCGTTAAAACTTGCCTTATTGTCCGAGAGGTATACTCCTTTTCCGCGGGACCCTGAAATGGTCTTTATGACAAGAGGAAATCCCAGGTATTTTTCCACAAGGTCCACATTTACAGGGTATTTTGCAAGCATGGTCCTTGGCACAGGGATATTATTCTCTGCAAGTATCTGCTGCGAATAAAGTTTATCCTTGACAGTGTCTATGCTATGGGCTGAGTTAAATGTGCGGACGCCAAGCCTTTCAAGATGTCTGATAACCGCCATCCCGAAATAGGTGGTCCCGGCTCCTGTACGCGGAAGCAGGAAATCCGGTAGTGAAACTATCTTTCCATCGAGAAGTATGCTCTTGCGATCTTCCCTTGTAACAATGAGGTCTATCTGTTCGGGTCTTACAACCTGTATCTCTATGTTCCTTTTGCGTGCTGTTTCTATCAGGCGATGAATCTCATAAGCATCAGGCCACAGTTCTTTCTGGGTATATTTGTAAAGAATCCATCCCTTCATCCCGATTAACCTCAACTGGATATTGCTATACAATTGGCTTATTAGTATATAGCATATCTGATAAAATATCATGACCATTTGCATCTAAAGCCCAAGGTCACGGCTTTATAGCATACTGTCATTGCGCGGGACAGATCAGGCAGGTACAAGATGGAAACAGAAGATACGATCATTTGTGCGATTGCTATTGGCGTGTTAGTCTGTTTTGCAATATATGCATTAACAAGCCCCCTTCCATGCAGTCAGAGTCAGGTGGAGACTGTCACATTTGGCGCAATATTCGCCTACATTTTCAGTCAGGCTGGTCTATTGTAGGATTACCCTTCGATCACCCGGTAAAGCACATGCAAATGTCCGCTGTCAAATACATCCTGCCTTACCAGTTCCAGGGTCACGCCTGCCTTCACAGTTTTCCCGAACAGGCATAGATTCTCTTTTCCGGCTATTGCTGGTGTGACCACCAGGCTGATCATGCTTGCCAGTCCCTGATCCAGCAGTATGCCACATAGCGTGCTGCCACAATCAGTCACAATTTTCCCGAAGCCATATCTCTGATTGCATATCTCAAGTGCCTGCCTGTTCCTTACCTGTGATAATGTGGTCATAATCTCTCTGTTGCAGGTACTCTGCATATGAAGCAGGCGTTCCTTCGGAAATCAGTACGATTACATCCTGGCAATATTCCGATCGCCTGAACACATGTAGCATACCTTCCAGAATGCCCCTGCTGTCCGCAATTATCCAGTAAGGTCTTGCTTCATCTCCTTTATATGCAGACTTTACGATATCGGATGGCTCTTCTGACGGGATATTGCCGATAAACATCTCGGCTCCGGTCTTAGCTGTATTGGAGCTGACCAGCATCGCATCAGGTCCAAGGGAACCTAGTATCCGGTAGTGCAATCCTATATCTGCGCTAAACCCTGCCAGGGATCCATCAAGGCTGATGGTGTTATGTATTATCAGTTCTGGGAACATCTATTTCTCCAGGCCCGTGGAAGCTATATGATTTCTTTTGAGATTATAGACCATCCTATTTAATCCTGAGGAAAGTCCTCCGAAAGTAATAATCAATGCTTTCCGACCTGAATTGCATTCGTTCTGTTTCTATTACTCTTATGGCTAAAACTTCATAAATCGTGTATATCATAATGATGATGATTATTATATTAGATAGTATAGATATATTTATATAGTATAATCAATTACTAGGATTTGCAGGTGCAATGCCTGCGACGCAGGAAACTGCAATGACCAATTTACATATAGGTATGATATGTAACTTAACCGGAAATCCCGATAAGTAAAAACGAAATGTAACTGCAAAATGGAATAAGGGCAAAGGCTCATCCCCTCAACCTCTCCCTCCAAACATTGAACCTTGTCCTTATCCATGCAGTAACACACAATAAGTGGAGTATGAGCGGTTTAGTGGGAAACGATGGACTGTGGTGGTTCAGTGGGAATAGTGGATTAGGAGTGGGAAGTAAAAGAGTGTGGGTACAGTAAATATCGGAGTATGAGCAAGTTGGGGTACATCACGGCAATGCCGGGATGTGCCGGGGTTATTGTCAACATTGCGATTATAGTCAGTCCCTCCGTCCAGGGGAAAAATAACGGGTGGTAAACTCAATTACCACTCAGTTCCCTTGTTTTTTCGTAAATCCGAAGCACATCATCTTCTTCTCTGACTCTTTGAGGTAGCCAGTTAAAGATATCCCAGCTGCATGAATCATTTTCCCGGTTGGAGGCGTATAAATGAGAACTAAATTAGGTGCAGCTCAAAAAATATGCTTATTCCAGTATTTAGATTCTTATAAATACAAATAAGCCCTTATACTTTTTTGAGGGGAGTATTTGAAAATATAGTTGTATTAAGAGGAGTGTCGCAAGTGAAGAAACCATTAATTGACGTGCTGTTAATGTCAGAGAAGAGAAAACAAGCACTTTTACTCTTGCAGGACAGTGCGAAGGAAATGGAATATCTTCTCAAATCCCTTGGTACTACCAGGCAGGCTCTGCTGCCTCAGATAAGGATACTGGAAGAGCATCACCTTGTTAATCACTACGAAGATACCTATGGACTGACAGCCATTGGTAGACTGACAGTTGATGAGATGGCTCCACTGGTGGGTACCCTTGAAATTTTGGATGCAGATATTGATTACTGGGGAACTCATGATTTCGATTTTATTCCACCAGCTCTACTGAAAAGAATCAAAGAGTTGAGGAGTTATGAGATTATTAATCCTCCCCTTGCGGACTTGTATTCTCTGCATAAAACATACCATCACAATAAAATAACAGAATATGTCTATTCAGTTGGTAACATCTTTTATCCTGATTACCAATCAAGATTCACTGAGATGATAGATAATAAAATCACTACTAATTATATTGTGTCTGAGAATTTGTTTGATAAAGTAAGAAATGAATATTATGAAGATTTTAAAGTTTTCATTAAAAGTAAATATTTTAATTTATACGTCTACGATAAAAACATGAACTTTTTATTCTTTACATTTGATGATTACCATATAGTTATAAACATGCTAAAGAAAAATGGGGATGTTGATAGCAAGTACATCCTGTGTAGTACAAAGGATGCGCTTAAATGGGGAAAAGATCTTTTTGACCATTATCTGAAAGATTCAACACCAATAACTGAAATTTAGGCTTTGTAGTGGCCTATTTACTACTAATACTTGCGCAATGATTTAAAAAAGATAAGTCCCCTTGGTGCTACTTGCGAATGAAAACAAGAAGGGGATTTTTACGGGGCTGTTATATCAATTACCTATCAGTTCCTTTGCTTTTTCGTACATCCAGAGTGCATCATCTTCTTTACCCATATTCTCAAGTATGTAGCCAAGGTTGTTCAGGGTGCATGCTGCGCTTTCCCTGTATGACACGTTATCAGGCTCTTCCTCAAGAATCATGGCGTATCTTTTGAGTGCATTCTCGTACAGGGGCTTTGCTCTCTCTAGCTCTCCTTCCTCAAGAAGGAAGTACCCCAGGTTGTTAAGTATATACGCTACGTTCTGCTGATACTCAATGTTGTGGCTGTTCTCTCCGAGAAGTGTCTGGTATTCCATAAAAGATGCTTCAAACAAGCCTCGTGCCTCTTCCACCTGTCCCATATCAGTCAGCAGGGCGCCTAGCTTGCATCTCATGGATGCTGTTCTTTCAAGGTAGAAAAGACTCGAAGTATCCACTGCGGCCAGTTCTCCATAGGATGATAATGCACTTTCATAGTACTTCCTTGCCTCGTCCATGTATCCATTCTCATCGAGTTGCAGTGCCATATTCTCCAGTATGGCAGCACTGTCTTTTCCGATGTATATATTGCCAGGGTCCATCTCAGCAAGCTTCTCACACAGCCTGAGCAGCATGTCATAGCTTTTGATCCTCTGCTCAAAATCCTCTATCTCAGGAACAGACACCTTCAAGTTCTCCAGCATGCGAGTGACCTTTAGGCGGTACTGTGAATTCTTACCCTCTCCTGAAATGAGTTTCAAGTAGATGTCCAACCCTTCTGCGACCTGTCCCTCATCGATCATCAGGTTTGCTATCTCCTCCCTGAGGCTTATTATGTTCTGGAAGTATCGCAGGTTATCAGGCTCTATTGCAAGCAGTTTCTCACGCATTGCAAGTATCTTCCCGTATTCAGCGATAAGCGCTTGCCTGTTGCTGGCATCAAGGGGATCCCTCTCCATGTTCATGAGGATGCTGTCAACTTTATCCCTATGGCTCTTAACAGAAGGCTCCATGCCACAGAGTCTGAAATATATCTCAAGGGCCTTGTCTTTTTCTTTGAGGTCTGTCCGGACAATACCGACGGCTTCAAGAGCGGAAACGAGCTTATCCATGTATTCTTCATTGCTACCCTCAACGGACATCAGTGACTCATACATTGCGGCAGCCTTTTCAAAATGCTCTGCAGCCTCATTGTGCATCTCCATGCCCAGCATAAGCTTCCCTGTCTCATCCTGCAGGCCTGCAATATCCTTTTTGATGCCGGCATCATCCTGCATGATCCCGCCAAGCCTTATAAGCCTCTTAAGTATTATCTCGCAGGCCCGGATCTTTTCCTGACCTTCATCTATCCCTTCTGCAAAATGTCGCAGATCATCGATAATATACCTGGCGCCGGACTGGAACATCTCATCCGATGCTTCTGCTTCAAGAGCTTCCAGTGCAATATCAGATGCCAGGACAAGATCCTGCATAGCCATGCTTTCCTCATGCAGATCCTTTAGGAGCTTTCCGCGGATATCCAGAGCAAAAGCAACATTCAGCCGATAGGACATGTTGGAAGGATCGATGTCCTGTAGCAGCTCGCATGTTGTGAGTATTAGCTCATGGTCTCGGAGTTTTTCCCGGGAACTTTCCTCCTGGTCTACAAACTCATTAAGTTCCCTGAGCACAGAGATGATCCCTGAGCGGTATTCCGGGTTCTCAGGTTCATTCTCAAGTAACTCCCGGAAGTATTGCAAAGAATTGATGAGCTTCTCTCTCTCACTTTCCGGTTCCTTTGATTCTGCAAAAAGTTCATGATTTATATCCTCTGACGGGGCTCCTGCAGCGTTAGCTGCGCTGTCATCTTTCCTTTCTGCAGCAAGGCGTTCCTCTATTGCCTGTGCCTCGGCGTACAGGGCTTTGGCATCAATGGTTTTACCGGCAGACATGAGCACATCTGCATAGCCCTTCAGGGCAAAGGCGAGCCTCTCAACATAAAGTGCTGTTGGGTCCATCTCGATAATTCTGCGGTAGGTATCCACCAGTTGCCGGTACTTCTCTTCCGAAAGATCCCCTGGCGAGCTGCCTGCCTCAAGATTGAGGAGATTCTCAAGGATAGTTGCCATCTTGAACTGCAGGGTCGTAGCCCTGCCAGCTTCCTCGGGACTCTCCCGGAGTATGCGTAGAGCTTTTTCAAAGCTTTTCTGTGCAGCTTCCTCTTCTCCCTCTTCCGCCAGCAGGGCTCCAAGGTTGTTCAGCGTTGAAGCAGCGTTTGACCTGTAAGTCATGTTGTTACTGTCACTCCCCAGAAGTTTATCATAAGCGTGTATGGATATATCATAATTTTTCCTTGCCTCTTCTTTGGATCCCTTTTTTTCCAGGATGCCAGCCAGATTACTGAAAATACCTGCCCTCTGTTCGTAATTTACATAGCCGTTGACCGAAAGATCATTGCTGACATCAACAGCGAGCCTGTATCTTTCAAAAGCATCATCCTCACGGCCCGTTGAAAGCAAGAGATCGGCGTATGTCTGCAATACGCTGGCATGGATCTCGGGAGATTCGGCTTCCTTTACACTGTGTTCTGCCAGCTCCAGGGCATGAAGCGCATCCTCATATAACCCTTTCTCGATGAAGGACACCCCTTTGTTGAGGTGTCTGACTGCTATATCTCTTGATCGTGTGGACATAGGTGGTATTTCTCTGGATCTTCAGTTATGATAGTGAGTGTTGATACTGAGTGTTAGTCAGTTGGTACTATATCTCAAAGCAACAGTTAGCATAGTATTATATTTTTCTGCCGGAATGTTGCTAATTGCATTACATTATTTAAAAATGCACCTATGAAGCCTGTTCTAAAGCAAAAGATAGTTTTTGGAAGGATATCTAGAGAATTCTGCCTGGTATTTTTATCTTCCTTTCACATCTCATCTGAGCGAGCCAAGGTTCCCTGCGAACCATTCTCCTGCAATAGCAGCAACTTCCTCAAGTTTGCCCGGCTCCTGGAACAGGTGAGTAGCCCCCGGAACTATTCTCATCTCTTTCTGTACATTCAGCCTGTCCAGAGCCCATTTGTTCATCTCTATTACAGGTGTATCCATACCTCCCACAATGAGCAGCGTGGAAGCTTTTACATTTGCAAGGGAATCTTTTGCAAGGTCTGGCCTGCCTCCCCTGGACACCACGGTCATGACAGCTTCAGGCCTGCGGGCAGCAGCGATAAGAGCTGCAGCAGCACCCGTACTGGCCCCAAAATAACCTATTCGGAATTTTTCTGTAGCTGGTTGTTGCAACAGCCAGTCGGTTGCCGCGACAAGACGGGTAGCAAGCAGCTCTATATCAAAGCGAAGATGGGCTGTCACTGCATCTATATTCTCTTCTTCCGGGGTCAGCAGGTCGAACAGCAGTGTTGCAAACCCTCTGTCCTGAAGTTGCTGCGCGACATACCTGTTCCGAGGACTGTGCCTGCTGCTTCCGCTGCCGTGTGCAAACACCACAATGCATGCCGCACCATCAGGTATGTTCTGATCTCCTTCAAGAATGATCGGACCCAGCGGAATGCTGACATGCTCTTCGATTATGGGGCCCATCATCCCTTACCCTCCTCCTGAGTTTCCATTTTTGCAGCCTTCTCCAGTAAGTTGCAAACCTCGTTGTCGCTAGTCTGAGAAAAATCCGTATACCAGGCGCCTACACCGTAGAAAGGCTCAGGAGTTGTCAGGCATATTGTCTCGTCAACCTCTGCCGCAAAGTTCTCACAAGTGTCTTTTGCTGCAGTAGGAACTGCCACTATAAGATGCGCAGGCTTCTGGGTCCTGACAGCTTTTACTGCCGCACTCATAGTAGCGCCTGTAGCTAATCCGTCATCTATCAGGATAACTGTCCTGCCGGCTATATGTGGCTCCGGTTTTCCTTTACGGTATGTCTGTTCCCTTCTCTCCAGTTCCACCTGCTCAGCAGCAGCGACAGTAGCGATAGTATTATCGGAGATTCTAAGGGATCTGACCACATCCATATTCAGCACACGTATGCCTCCGCTGGCAATGGCTCCCATCGCCAGCTCCTCATGACCCGGAACTCCCAGTTTCCTGACAATGAACACATCAAGTTGCGCTCCCAGCTCCTTGGCAACCTCAAAAGCAACCGGCACTCCTCCCCGTGGCAGCGCAAGCACAAGCAAGTCCTTGTGCCCTGAATATCCGGAAAGTCTCTCTGCAAGCTTTTGACCTGCATCAATTCTGTTACTGAATAAACTCATTGTTCCCTTCCCCTGTTTTATAATGTCCTTAATTACTATTTTACTTATGCGCATGGGAATACTGCAAGTACCCTGGAGGACTGCATATCCCAGGCAGGATAATCAGTAGCCATAAGACGTCTTATGAAAGTGAAAATAGAGTAGAATACTTATATTTAATAAGGATGATAGTTAATTAACTAACATTCGTTATCCGTATATATCTTCAAATCTATCCTCGAGTAACCACATCACGCTAAAAAATGATTCCCATGAAAACGAAAATATATGTGCTTTCCTTAACACTGATGTTTATTGCAACATTTCTTTTTAGCCCTCTGGCTGTCAGTGCCAGCACTGACGTAAAGGATTAGAATTCACATGCTGTTGCTCTCACAAAAGATGGAAATTACGACCAGGCACTCGAATATTATAACAAGGCTCTGGCTCTGGATTCCTCAAATGCCGAAACACTGGATAATAAGGTCTCAATTCTGTTCCTGTCGGGGCAGTACCAGGAAGCTTATGACGTAAACAAAATCCTGCTCAACAGATATCCTGGCTCCCCTACAGCACATTTCAAGAAAGGGCTTATCCTTTCCGCAACGGGGGATTATGAGAATGCTATAAGTGCCTATGACATGTCCCTGAACAGGCTTGAAAAAGGCGGTTCTGACTACGATAATGGTTTTGACATCGGCAGCATTGTTCTGTCACATGGGGACAATGTATCCCAATTAACGGAGTTTGACCCCCGGGCTGCTACCATATTTTATCATAAGGGTAAAGCACTGGAGAAAGCTGGCAGATACGAGGAAGCCCTGGTGTGCTATGAGAATGCCACCGCACTCACATCATCATATGCAGATTCATTGCATAGGAAGGGTCTCAAATCTTATGGCTCCGGGGAGTACGGCAAGGCTTTACAGCTGTTAGACAGTGTGCTCTTAATCGAACCTTACAATGCCGTAGTATGGTATGAAAAAGGGCTTGTACTCGATGCAATGGGAAATCATGAGGATGCCATTGGTTGTTATAGCCAGGCGATCGAGCTTGATCCCTCTTATGAGGACGCTCTTTTGAACAGGGCGAAGGCCTGGGAAAAAACAGGCGCTATCGAAGAAGCAATAGAGGATTATGATCTCCTGCTTATGGTCAATCCCTCCAGTTCCGAAGCATGGTATGGCATGGGACGTAATTATGAGGATCAGGGAAACTATGAGTATGCATTAAGGGCATATGAACAGATCCTTACATATGAACCCGCCAATAAAGAGGTCTGGTCAAAGAAAGGCTTTTTGCTGGATTCTCTGGGTATGTATGATGAGGCTATCCTTGCCTATGATATGTCCCTTCAGCTCCAGAGCCAGCGCAGGCTCTCACTTTCAAATCCGGTTGATACGCCGGATATTTTTGCTTCAAGCATCGATGTGATGGCTTCCTATGATGAACAACCTGTTTTCACATCCGATACTGCCGGGATATGGTATAATAAAGGACTGGCTTATGACAGGCTTGGCAGGCACAAGGAGGCTGTCGATGCCTATGACAGGGTGCTGGGTCAGGAAAAGGGCTTTGCTGTCGTATGGTATAAGAAGGCCGTTGCACTGGACAACTTGCAACAGTACGATAAAGCCATTGATTGCTATGCTCAGGCTCTCAAAATAGATGCATCCTATCCCCGGGTATGGTATGAGATGGGTCAGGATTATGACCGGCTTGGAAAAAGCAGTATGGCGCTAAAATCCTATTCAAGTGCTCTCAGTCTGGACCCGGATTTTGCAGCTGCCTGGTATGCCGGTGCTGCAGATCTCTCCCGTCTTGGAAAGCACAGCGATGCAATAGGATATTATGACCGAGTTCTCGAACTTGAGCCCGGCTTCGTAGATGCATGGTTCAATAAAGGCAATTCCCTGGACAGCCTGGGAAGATCGGCCGAATCTATCGTTTGCTATGAAACGGTGCTTGAGTTGCAGCCCTCGCATCCTGGTGCAACAGAGAAGATGAATGCCGGACTTCAGAAGCAGAACGGCACTTCCAGCGTTCTCCTGAGATCCATGACCATTGCGAACAACAACAAATTGTCAGGGAACACAGCTAACGATATGCTGTTGCCCAATGCCTTTGTTCTTTACAACAGCTTTTCACCTGCACCCGCGTACAGTACAAGGAAAGCTGCTGGTGCCTATGAAACACTTGGCATGCCTGTAAGCCTTGATCAGCTGTGGGCAGGCAAAGGCGATGCTCTCAATGGCATGAACATGCCCGAAGATGCCATGGCCTGCTATGATAAGGCATTGATGTTAAACAGTGATTCAACTGCTGCATGGTCCGGCAAAGGCTTCTCATTCGACCTGTTAGGTATGCATGAGGAAGCACTTGGACTTCATGAAAAGGCTCTTCTGGCACAGCCTAATGATCCTGAAGCCCTTCTAAGGACAGGGATCTCACATTATAGGAATATGGATGAATGGACAGCACTGGAATATTTTGAGAGGGTACTGCAACAGGAACCTGGCAACCAGAAAGCTCTATACTATAAGGCGTCTGTTTGCGAAAGCCTTTCACTGTATGCTTACGCCATAGAGTCTTATGATGCCATGCTGGCAGAAGATCCTCAGAATACCGAAATCTGGTATATGCGGGGATTGGCGCAATATAAGGCTTACATGTATGATGATTCACTGGAATCTTTTGATAAGGTTCTGCAGCATGATAATTCAAATGTGACCGTACTTATGTACCAGAGCATGTCCTCGGCGCAGATGGGCAATTACGGCAAAGCTATCGGCTACAATGAGCGCATACTGGAAATACACCCGGATGACACTGAGGTGCTTTTCATAATGGGAACAACCTACGAGAAAGCCGGCCAGTATTCAATGGCTATTGAGGTATACGACCGTATACTTGAACTTGAGCCAGAGAATACCAAAGCGTGGAACCAGAAGGGATTTGCCTATTATCTCATGGGCGATCCGGCAACTGCAGCGGATATGTTTGATAAGTCAATATCCATTAACTCCGAAAATCCCTCTGCCTGGTATCACAGGGGTATGCTGGCTTACATGCTCAGTAGTCCCAAAGGTGCTATCTATTATTACGATAAGGCATTGGAGCTGGATCCCGACTGTATCACTGCATGGTATAACAGGGGCTTTGTCCAGAATGTCCGGGGAGATACGGAAGGTGCAATTGTGAGTTATGACAGAGTGCTGGAATTGGATCCCGCTTCCGTCTCAGCTATGTACAATAAGGAATTTGCCCTGTATCGTCTGGGTAAGTCCTCGGAAGCCGCCCGTCTACACGAGATGATAGGGCTCATAGATCCTGAATTTGTTACCTCTTTGCAGGACAGGGGCACAGCTTTCTTCCTGCCGACAGCCTATAGTGACACACTTGACTATGAGCTGCCGGTAAGATGGTACAATGGGACCACCGAGTATATCCGGGTGAGTGAGAAGTAAGTTGCAGGGGTGGATATCACAAACTTTATCGTGCATATCCCCCTTTTCTCACCATGCTGAAATCTCTTATTTTTGATATGGATGGCGTGCTGCTGGACTCTATGCAGTCCCATGCAGATGCATGGATACAGGTTTCCCGTGAATGGGGTGTTCATGTCAGCCGGGATGATATTTACGAGATAGAAGGAGCCAATCATATACTGGGTCTTCAGTGGCTTTTCCATAAGGCTGGGAGGGATCTGGATCCCATACATTACGATCCTATACTCGCCAGGAAAGTGGAGATATTTTCCAGCATATCCCGGGTGAGACCTTTTGAGGGAATCTATGATTGCCTTGAAAAACTCGCTCGACTGTTCGATCTTGCCGTTGTGACAGGCTCCGAGAGAGTAACAGTCATGCGATTACTGGATGAGTTCTTCCCGGACATATTCAATGTGGTCGTGTGCGGAGATGACGTGCAGCGAGGGAAACCCTTTCCTGACCCATACCTGAAAGCTGTGGAACTGCTTGGTATCCAGAAGGAAGAATGCATCGTCATCGAGAATGCTCCTATGGGCGTTCAGGCTGCAAAAAGTGCCGGGCTTTTTTGCGTGGGCGTTCCCACTTACGTTACTGCCGATAAGTTATCAAAGGCAGATGTTGTACTGGATAACCATTCATCTCTCTCCGGCTACCTTTTGCGGATGATTCCGGTTCATCCTTCGGAAAGTTTTAAAGCGTAATTTCCAATATATATGTATGGATAATACGACCGATAGTACAGATCCAAGGGAGAGGCTTCTGGAAGACCTGAGAGGTCTTAAACAGGATTTCAGCAAGGATCCCACTATGGACAACCTGTTCCAGATAGCCGTTATATATGACGCACTTGGGCAGACCGAACGCGGCATAGGTTTTGCAGAGGCTTTCCTCATGCAGATAGAAGATGAAATGGAAAGGCTCGTGATGAACACAATGGTCCTGAGCATGGTGGATAGGGATGATGAGGCAGTTAAACTCCTGGGAAAAGCAGAGGAAAAGTTCCCGGAAGACATCCGGCTGAAAAGATACCGGGGCATGTTGCTTAACAAGCAAAGGAAGTTCGCGGAAGCTGTCGATGCATTTACGACTTTGCTGGAAAAAGATTCCGGCGACCTTGAGGCGGTATCCGGAAAGATCATAGCTCTCCTTGGGTTAAAAAAGCATGATCAGGCCATGAAAGCATATCAGGCTTCTATCAGTATAACTCCACAGGAAGCCCCTCAATGGCATTTCAAGGGCATGCTTGACGGCCTGATGGGTGAGCATCTCTCAAGGATACAGCAGAACGGTCTGAATGAAGATCACAATAAGAAACTTTCTGAAAGTTTCATGCGGATCAATAGTCTGATCGACAATTTCGGTCCGGATGTACGTAACTTTTACAGGATGGGACAAGTAGCAGGGAAGGAGGCTTACCATCTGACAATGGATGATGCAGAGGAAAAATAAGCTCCATTTACAGAGAAAATTCTCTTCTCTATCTCTTTTTCATTCCCTCTTCTTCAGTTCCTGTTTTTGGAAATGCGCGTATCGTAATCTATGTATATTTACCTCTTATATGTCCTATATGTATTAATATCTCTATATTATTTGCCCTACTCAGGTAAAACATGCTCCGAGAAGGGATAGTTTTATAACATATTTTTGTTCACTTGAGTTAATGAATAAGTATACTGTCAGATGTTTGCACTGCGGGGAAATCCATGGGCCATATTCACTGAGCTGCAGGAATGGTGACGATGCTCTCCTGCGTGCAGAGTATTCAGCCAGGCAGCTTCAGCCTGTGGACATGCCTGGTATATGGCGGTATAAGGAATGGTTACCTGTACAGGGCATCATCGAAGAAGGTTCGGGAAAGACTGTCACTTACAAAAGTGAAAAGCTTGCCTCGGAATTGGAGCTTAAGGACCTGTGGATAGCCTTCAATGGTTACTGGCCACAAAGAGATGCCAGGATGATGACCTGCACATTCAAGGACCTGGAATCATTCCCGACCATGCAGCGACTGAGGGAACAGGATGAGGCAAGGATAATGGTGGTGGCATCTGCAGGCAACACTGCAAGAGCTTTTTCCCACGTGTGCAGCATCACCGGACAGCCTCTGCTCCTGATTGTACCACAGGAGAGCTCACACAGGTTATGGACAACCCATGACGACACCTCCGCGGTCTTCCTGGCTACAGTGGAAGGTGATTATTTTGATGCTATTTCCCTTGCAGGCAAGATTGCCTCAAGGGAAGGGTTTGTGAATGAAGGCGGGGCCAGGAACGTCGCCAGGAGGGACGGCATGGGGACTGTTATGCTTGATGCCGTTCTCACGGCAGGTTCACTTCCGGATCATTATTTCCAGGCGGTGGGGAGCGGTACAGGCGGAATATCTGCCTGGGAGGCATCCATGCGGCTGATAGAGGATGGCAGGTTCGGCTCAAAGCTCCCACGCCTTCATCTGGCACAGAGCCTCCCCTGTGCTCCGCTGTACTCTCTTAAGTATGGAGCTGATGCTGTTGAACCAGAATGTCCAGGAGGGATGTATGATGACGTGCTGTTCAACCGGAAACCTCCATATGCGATAAAAGGAGGCGTCAGGGACGCGCTTGAAGCTACAGGCGGCACTGTATATGCAATAAGGAATGAGGAAGCGGCTGAATCACAGGCAGTGTTTGAAAAGGAAGAAGGCATAGACATAAATCCTGCTGCTGCGGTGGCTGTTGCAGCACTGGTGAAAGCAGTACGGGAAGGCAGTGTCCAGCCCGACGACCGGATAGTCCTGAACATAACCGGCGGCGGTCAGAAGAGGCTGATGCAGGACTATCCCACAAAGATAATTGAGCCATCTGTAAGGGTGTCTGCAAAAGACTCCCATGCAGAGGATATGATTGTAACTATGGTACAAAGTGTGTTTGGTGGATAGATATGAACGAAGAACTGACTCTAACAATACTTGGCGGTGTAGATAAGGATGGGGTCCCTGAACCTGTGAAATTCGTGGAAGTAAGCAAAGGCGAGATCATAGGAATTGTGGGGCCGACCGGCTCGGGCAAGAGCACCCTCATAGATGATATAGAACAGCTTGCCCAGGGAGACACGCCCACTGGCAGGTCCCTACTTATCAACGGTAAAAGGCCGGATGCTGTTATCCGTGTAGATCCGCGGAAAAAACTTGTGGCACAGCTGTCCCAGAAGATGCATTTCCTGGCAGACATGACAGTTGTTGATTTCTTGCACATGCATGCGCGCAGCAGGGGTAAGGGGCCTGAGCTCGTGGACAGGGTTATCGAACTTGCCAACACCCTGACAGGAGAGCCTATATCCCCCGACCATTACCTGACAGTCCTCAGCGGAGGCCAGTCACGGTCCCTGATGACAGCAGACATTGCGGTCATAAGTGATTCCCCTGTAGTCCTGATAGACGAGATCGAGAATGCAGGTATTAAAAAGCAGGAGGCTCTCAGGTTGCTTTCAGGTGAGGGTAAGATCGTTGTTGTAGTCACTCATGACCCGGTCCTGGCACTAATGGCATCCCGCAGGATAGTTATCCGCAACGGTGCAATGATGGACATCATCACCACCAGCAGGGAGGAGCAGGATGTGTGTGGCAGGATCACTCAGGTGGACAACTGGCTCATGTCTCTGAGGGATACCATTCGCAGGGGAGAGATCGTAGAGGAGCTGGCATGAAGCTGGTGGTACTTGCGGGTACTCCGGGTTCAGGTAAAACATCTGTGCTGCTCCATACCATCAGGTCGCTTATTAAAAGCGGAAAGAAACCGGCTGTCGTTAAGGTCGATTGCCTGTGGACAGATGACGATCAGCGCTTCAGCAAGCTTGGCATCCCGGTACATGTGGGTCTTGCAAAGGACATGTGCCCCGATCATTTCACGATCTATAACACCGATGCAATGCTGGATTGGGGGGCATCCAATGGTGCTGACATAGTTTTGAACGAGACTGCAGGACTGTGCCTTCGATGTGCGCCATACCCGGACGAATGCCTGGCCATCTGTGTGATCGATGTCACAACCGGACCTAACACGCCCCTGAAAGTGGGTCCCCTGCTCACAACTGCGGATATAGTCGTTATGACAAAAGGCGACCTGGTTTCCCAGGCCGAGAGGGAGGTATTCAGGGAGAGGGTGCTTGATGTCAATCCCGGATGTATCATAGTTGAGGCCAACGGGCTTACCGGAAAAGGGGCTTTCGAACTTGCTGAAATGGTCACCGAAGGCCCGGATGTGTGTGAGAACATGGTGTTGCGATACAACCCTCCGCTTGCCATATGCTCCCTGTGTACAGGAGAGACCCGTGTGGCGCGCAAGCATCACATGGGCGTGTTGAGGCAGCTTGACGGTTTCATGGAGTACAGGGGTGAGTGAGCATTGACTGACGTCCTGTCACTCCTGCCTGGTTATAACTGCGGAAGCTGCGGTTTCAGGCAGTGCAGGGATTTTGCTGCACAGCTGAAAAGTTCGGAGGACCTCCAGCGCTGTCCTTTCCTCGAGAGGGATACTTTCCGGGAAAACCTCGAGAAACTGACAGCTCTTGTAGGTACCGACACAACTCAGGAAGAAAAGATAATAGGCATTATCGACGGGCTTGAAGCAGACTTCATGCTGGCTCCTCTCAGGGACGAATGCTCCTGCAGGGAGTTCATCCATCCGTTCGATGGCTCAGTTGAGATACAGGTCGGTGATTTCATACGCTACAGGCCACTTGCCTGCCCTGTCACTCATTTTGCAAAGGTGATCGATATAGATCCCGGCATATACACTATACACCTTGTGGGTCCCCTGCATCGCTTAGGCAGGGAGGACTTCAAGTTCAAGGATCTTGGCCTTTGCATGATACTTGCCTTTGAGGGCAGAATTTCCAGAGGGCAACTCCCAAAGGTCGGCCAGACAGTCAAATTCATCCCGGAATACTGTATGATGCAGAAAGTCCACTCCGGGATGGTCGTGGGTGTAGAGGGTAAGAATATACGTATAGAGGGTATAGACCTGAAGGTATGGTGAAACCTTTGCCGGTGGATGGAACCTCTTCGGAGGCTGTATACCAGGGTATGAAGAGAGCAGGCATTGACTTTGTAGTCAGTGTGCCCTGCCTTAACCTGAAGGAAGTTATCCAAATGGTGCATCGGGACCCTGATATCATCCATGTGCCTGTGACCAGGGAGGAAGAGGGTGTCGGAGTATGTGCAGGCGCCTACATGGGAGGCAGAAGGCCCGCGATGCTGATGCAAAACTCGGGGCTTGGGAATTCTGTCAATGCGCTTGCCTCTTTGAATCAATTGTATGGCATTCCTCTTGTAATGATAATGAGCCATCGCGGGGTTGAAGGTGAGCCTATATGTGCCCAGGTGCCCATGGGGGAGCTGACTACGCAGTTGCTGGAAATACTCGAAATCCCTTATTTTCTTCCGGATTCAAAGGCCGATGCAATAGAGAAGATACAGGTGGCCTGGAAAACCGCACTTGAGGGAAAGAAACCTTCAGCAGTGCTTTTGCCAATCCCTTTCTGGAGGTGATGCAAGCATGCAACGTATCGACGCTATCAGGGAGATAGCCCAAAAAGCAGGACAAGATGATGCTCTCCTTGTATGTAATATCGGTATACCCTGCAAGGAACTCTACAGCGTATGCGACACTCCTGGCAATTTCTACATGCTTGGCTCCATGGGCCTGGCCTCGTCCATCGGTCTTGGCCTTGCGCTTTCCCTTCCCAGGAGGAAGATCATAGCCATTGATGGTGACGGCTCTGTACTCATGAATCTGGGGAGCCTGGCAACCATAGCCACACAGGCTCCGGAAAATTATCTTCTTGTCATAATTGATAACGGCTCTTACGGTTCCACAGGCGATCAGCCTACAGCAACATCAAAAGGAGCTGATTTGTCAAAGGTTGCAATGGGAGCCGGCAACAGAAGGGTCTGCCGGGCCGACAGCCATGAGGAACTGAAACATATCCTGCAAGATAATGATCACGGCATTATCGTTGTGAAAGTGAATCCCGGGAACGCAGATGCTCCAAATATAAACATGTGCCCAGGAGATATACTGCGCAGGTTCATGACCGGATCGTATCAACCATCTGACTGATCACAAAAGAGCCGTCAAGTATCATTCTTTTGAGCTTTTCTTCAAGCTCCAATGCTCTTTTACGGTCAGACTGCCTCAGCACTATTGGAACCTCGTGCATCCTGCCTTCCATCTCGAACCGGATGCTCCCAAGCTCTGCGCGGAATACATTCCCTGGACATTGGGTAGTACACAGGCCGCAGTTGAAACATTGTCTCATGTTCATGACCGGCCTGTCATTATTGTAATGTATCGCATCCATAGGGCAACACTCTGCAGCCCTGCATTCTTCACACTGGATACATGATGAAGGCCTGAACTCCACGGAGATATCGGTGCCCCTCCAGCCGTCTGCATAACTGGTACTGCCAATCGTCACGCGCCTGTCCACATCCATTACGGGCATCGGTACATCCGGATCTGTCACAATGATGGCATCAAGCACTGACTGGCTGACAACGGGAATAGGTATCGCCCATGAGACTATGCACTCGGGCCCGGCAGAAGTGGAGAACCCTCCCATGAGAGAAGGGTCCATGTCGTGCATATCTGCAAATCCGGTGAGGTTTGGCCTTGCCGGACTGCTGCGTGTCCCTTCTCCGATGACAAAACCCTGTGCACCGTTCATGAGCATCCGTGTGCCTATTCCGATTGTCTCAAGCTGCGGGTCATTCTTCAGAGGATTGATCTGGCCGCATCCTGAGAATGTCGCAGTCTTCATATCAGGCTCGAATTCCGTGGCGTGGAATATCGTGCCGACAGGCTTCCCGGAACAGTTAACAAAAGCTGCGTAGTTTTTGAATGTGTGCCTGGTGGCAAACAATTTTGCGTGAGGCATCCCGTCCAGTGTGACCTGTGTGTGGAAAGTTTCGTTCCCTTCAGTGGTGACTGCAACATCTATTGACTTCTTTTCTGCCATCTCCCGGAAAAGGTGGCCTGCGCCGTATCCGGGAATTGTGTGTGAATGTGCTGTCCCGAAAACTACCAGGTCGAGCATGCCAAGGCTTTCGTTGGGACATGGTCCTACATGTGCGGTTATTCCGTTAAGGAAAACCTTTGACGCTCTCTTGAAGGGAAAAGGGGATTCTACCGGGAAAGAAAGCACGGCATAGGTCCCGCTCATTACCGCCCTTGTGGCGGTGGTCACCACATCAACATCCCTGATCGTGATGCCTTCTCCTTTTTCCACAAGCTCGCATATCTCCTGCGAGGTCATCACTACTGCATCGTTACTAATAATCTTCTTTTTGATATCTTCAATTGAACGCTCCACGATAGTACCCCTGTATCCACTCACCTGATATTCTAAAAGAAGATAGGAACTGATATTTAATTTATGCTTTGCTATCAGTCCAGGCCGAGGATACTTGCCAGCTCAAGCCCTTCGCTTCCGATCTCGGAAAGCCTGTCAAAGGCCTCTTGCTTGGTTATGTATTTCTCGGTACGGGTGCCATCGGAGGCTTCTACCTTGATGGTTATCTCGTTCTTGACATAACCGCGCTCGAAGGATTCCCTGACAATTTCCCCGTACTGCTGAGCTATCAGCTTGAGGCAGTCGAACACTTCATTGGTGCGAACGGCATCCCTCCCGTCAAGCATTATTCGGGTGAGGGTCTGCGAGCGTATGAACAACTCGACATACTTGCGCAGTTCGCTCATAAGGTCCTCGATGCTTTCCAGCTTGACTGACTTTATGAGGGTCTCATCGGCTGTTATATCGGTTTCGCCGAAATTGATCTGGCAGTTGCCATCATTGCAACTGATTCTGAACTGCTGGTCCCTCTTCCTTGTTTCGAAGGTGGCATCGATATGGTCAACTCCGTCATAGTTCACAGAAGTGACAAGATACTCGGAAACATCGATCATCTTGACCTTGTTCTCCTTATGGATCAGGCCGGATTTTGTCCATGTAGGCAGGAACAGGTCTCCGTATGCTTCCTTGATGGTAAGTGTCTCATGGGCATAGGTGAGTTCGGATGTATATTCCATGCCTGAAAATACTGCCATCATTGTGCCAACGAGGGCACCTTCCTTCATGGAAATATGATATTGGTTCGTTGTCCCGTATATGCCTGATCTGAAAAGAGGGTTCAGAGTGGCAAGGATCTCTTTCTCCAGTTTATATAATCCGCTTTCTGAATCGTTTCTGATCAGGTCCAATTTATGGTTCAGGCTCTTCAGTCCCTTTGTTGAGCTTGCAATGCAGGCATCCATAACAGAGTTGCGGCATTCCAGTATTTCCTTGTCCCTTGCATCCCTGGAAAGCTGATCTACATAAGCCTGGACATCCTTACTGAATTTATCCAGCTCCATTATCCTTAATTCGAGGGAAGATATCTCCTCGGATTCATCCTCGCTAAGCTCAATGGCAGAATTTTCCAGAGGAATGACTTTCTTGGCAGTTCCTATGAAGTCATTCAGGTCCTGAATAAAATCCCTTTGCAATGGTAATGCAGTTGAATCCTGGAATGTGTATTTCATCCAAATCCCTTTTTGAAATATACTTCTAATATTATTATGTCCTCATTTCGATTATATATATTTCGATTTGAGAGTTTGTCTTTCCCATAAGATCATATTACGGATCTTACGCTTTCCAATATCATATTCATATAGCGTGCAGCACCGTTCTTCAGGTCCATGGGGTGAAGCTGGCCGCTTGCATAGACTTCCTGAAGCTCCCCGTAACCTTTGCACTTGAGGTCCCCTCCGAACTTTTCAGGCCGTTCAAATACAATCTCTTCATAGCGCGGAGAGATGTGATACCTGAATAGTTCCAGCACAGGGTTGTTCTCAATTTCCCCCGCAGGGCAGAATGCTTTTTTCATTTTGGCATTGATCTCTGCCTCGGAATCATCGACAGAAATGAAATTGTCATTTGACGAGGACATCTTATTGCCGTCAAATCCGAGGATAATGGGAGTATGAATGCACAGCGGGGCATTATAGCCCAGTGCCGGAAGTCCCTCTCTTGCAAGCATGTGGATCTTGCGCTGGTCGATACCGCCAACAGCCACATCAACTCCCAGCATTGCGATATCTATCGCCTGCATGATGGGGTAGACCATCTGGGACACCTTCGGGTCATCCATCTGTCGCCCTACCTCGTCCATGCTCCTCCTGGCCCGGTTAAGGGAGGTGAGACGCGTGAGTTTGAGGACATTCAGCATGTAATCCGGCTTGAGCTGGTAATCTGACCCGTAGACGAAGTTCGTCTCTTCAGGGTCCAGTCCCAGGGCAATGAAACAGCGCTTGTTATAGTCCGCAGTCTCACGAACCTGTTCTAGCGTTCCTTTCTGGTTGAGATATGCGTGGACATCTGCCAGCAAGACGGTTATCTTAAAGCCTGCTTTCTGCAGGTCAAGGAGCTTGTTGACAGTCAGCACGTGCCCCATATGGATCTTGCCGCTAGGTTCGTACCCTACATAAGCAGTAGGATGCTCTTTTGTTTCCAGGAGTTTTGTCAGCTCCTCTTCTGTTACTATTTCCTGTACGTTCCTTTTTATAAGTTCAAGTCTGTCCATAGGTTCACCGTTGCAATCGTGTGCTGTATAATTGCCTATCTCCTTAAATGCTTTTTCTTATGCGGTCATTCTGCTCTTTTAAACTGAGCAGTTCATCAATAAGATCCGCTCCATCTCCGGCTTTGAAAAGTGGCAGTTCCCAGTCCTGCTTTATCCGGGTGCGGGTGGCCAGTGTTTCTTCTTGCAGGCAGGGATTAAAACCCTCAACCTCATATATTTCCCTGAGCACCATGATCCCACGTCTCTGCCAGGCCGGAACAGCCGCTACATTTGTGCCGCGCTGGAAAAGCAGTTCATGCATCTGTCCTGACTTTTTACTTCGCAGGAGTCCTGCAGCGCTCTTTTCGTCCATCCCTTCACTAAGGAGTGCGTAATAGGCATGGGAATTGATACAGTTGCGCCACGCTTCAGCCTGCCTCCACACAAGATATTCCTCAATAAGGTTTTCATGTATAGGTATGATCCTTGAATCAAAGGATAGGGGCTCGTCGGGCTTTAGAAGTAATGTCAGCGCACTGCTGATAAACGAAGCTATCACGGAATCAAGTTTCTCTATCCTGCCATCAAAAGCTAATTCATTGAAAAAGAAACTGATCTCGTCCGAAAAAGTGTAAGCAAACACCGGACTCAGGCCGCTATGCTTGAAGAAAAGCTCCGCAGCATCTGCCATTGCAGATGCGAACTTGATGTCATATGGTCTTTCAAATCCCATGCGCAAGAGCACATGTCTGAAGTTGCGGCCATCAACGCGCACAATGACAGGCGGTACACAGTAAAGATCTGAATAGATCTCTCGCCTTTTCATAAACCGTTCATTCTTCAGGCTCTTGCTTGGCCGGTTTTCTGAACCTGTCCACAATGTTCCTGATAAGGACTATGTCGCCTGTTGTGACTACCCATCTGTAGGGTATTATGACACCCTTAGAAGTGACGTCGAATATATCCTTGTTTATGGAGGAAACTGCTATTCCCCTTACCGTCCTTTCATCAACGTCCAACACAAGATCGGCAACCTTGCCTACATATGTGCCTGTATCGGTGTAAATGTTCAATCCGAAGAGTGAAGTTATGTCTGCACGCATGGTATCCCTTCTTACTTATATTTTACTTATATATCAATATTTGTATGTAAGTGCCGGTGCCGTATTTATTAATTTTGCTAATATCTAATACAGCCATCATCATATTTATATTTTTAATATGCTACGGCGCACATCTTCTGCAGACTGCTTCAATGCATGCTCCTGATCCACGGTAAGCTTAAGCTCTATTATTTCTTCAGCGCCTCTTTTTCCGATCTTTACGGGAACTCCCAGGCAAATGTCCCTGAGGCCGTACTCGCCATCAAGATAGACAGACGCCGGCACGATCTTTTTTGTATCCTTGAGGATTGCTTCGGTCATGATTGCAACTGCCGCAGATGGCGCATAGAATGCACTGCCTGTCTTCAGGTGACCTACTATCTCCGCTCCCGCATTGACAGTTCTTTGCACCAGCCGGTCAATAGTTTCTTTTTCCATCAGCCCTGGAAGCGGTATTCCCGAAACGGTGGTATATTCGGGCAAAGGCACCATGGAATCCCCATGTCCGCCAAGGACCATTGCATTGACATCTCTCACGTTGCATTGAATCTCTTTTGCTATGAAGGTCGCAAATCTGCTGGAGTCCAGAAGCCCGCTCATCCCGAATACCCTTCCTCTTTCCTGCTGTGTACACTTTACAGCTGCATATGTTGTCACATCAAGGGGATTTGTAACTGTCATGATGATGGCACCAGGCGTATGTTCCTGAATATGACTGCAAACTTCTCTGGTTATCTTTATGTTTGTTGTAAGCAGGTCATCCCTGTCCATTCCGGGTTTCCGGGCAATACCTGCAGTCACAATGACAATGTCAGAACCGCTAATATCGCTGTAGTCATTAGTACCCGCAACATCCACATTGTATCCCATGACAGGCGCTGCCTGGGCGATATCCAGTGCTTTGCCCTGCGCCAGGCCATCCACTACATCCAGCATCATGACATCCGCAATATCAAGCTCAGCAAGACGCTGCGCTGTCGTGGCTCCCACATTTCCGGCTCCAATTATTGAGACTTTCATAAGTTATCCCTGCTTAATTATCAAGTCATACCCTTAAGCCTTTATCCATGGCCGGGGTGCATTATATAAAGAATGATCGTATTTGTAAATTTCCCGGTGGAACGTTATGATTTATCATATATCAGACCTAACAGGTTAAGTGAAATAAATGCTCACCAGTACATACATCCATATTCCCAGGGTAGGGGCCACGGTGGAAAAAAAGATATGGGCAAGTGGCATCAGGACATGGGATGAGTTCCTGGATAAAAAAAGCGACCTTCACATACCGCGTTCCAAGATGGAGCTCATTATTCCGGGAATAGAGGAATCCCGTGAGCGTCTAGTGTCACATGACTGTGAGTTCTTTGCCCGTTCACTCCCTGGCGTGGAGCATTGGCGTGCTTTCCCTGAGTTCGGGGATAAAGTCGCTTATGTAGACATTGAGACTACAGGTCTTTCACCCTGTCATTCGCACATAACAGTCATCGGTATATATGATGGAAAAGAGGCAAAGACATTCGTCCGGGGCATAGATATGGACGATATAGTCGAGGAGTTTGAGAAATACGATTTCCTTGTCACCTTCAACGGCGCAAGGTTCGATCTTCCTTTTATCAAGCGCGAATTCCCCCAGGTTGACATGAATAAGCTTCATGCAGACCTGATGTATCCTCTGAGGCGCATCTCTCTTACAGGCGGCCTTAAAAAGATCGAAGTGGAGCTTGGAATCACCAGAAGCGAGGATGTTGCAGGGATTTCTGGCTTTGATGCAGTGCGCCTGTGGCATCAATACGAAAGAGGTGATGAGGAAGCACTTGAACTACTCCTTGAGTACAACAGAGCCGATATAGTTAACCTCGAAACTATAATGCAGATGACCCTTCAAAGATTTATCGATAACAAGTTTGCAGACTGCAGATGATATGGTTCCCGATCTAAGCAAGATACCTGATTCTCCCGGTGTATATCTCATGAAAGATGTATCCGGAGATATCATCTACGTCGGAAAGGCGATATCCCTTTCCAGAAGAGTACGTTCTTATTTCCAATCCTCTGCCGGTCATACACCCAAAACAAAGGTGCTTGTCAGGCATATTGAGGACATCGAGTTCATACTGACAGCCACTGAAATAGATGCTCTTGTACTTGAAGCCAACCTTATCAAAAAATACAAGCCTCGCTATAACGTGCGGCTGAAAGATGACAAGCGTTATCCTTATGTCAAGGTAACTGTCAATGAAAAATTTCCGCGCATATTCCTTACACGCAGAAGGCTGATGGATAATGCTCTCTATTTCGGCCCTTACACTAATTCCAGGGCTATTCACAGTACTCTGGAACTCATATCGAGAATATTCCAGTTGCGCAAATGCCGAAAACCCATCGTTGCAGGAAGGACAAGACCCTGCCTCAACTACCACATAAAGTTATGTGCTGCCCCATGCAGGGGCGCAATGGTAGAGAGTGAATACCGAGTTCGAATTATGGAAGCTGTGCGCTTTTTGAAAGGCGATACCTCCGGCCTGCTGAGACAACTGGAAGAGCGGATGCATCTGCTTGCACAGCAGCAGGATTATGAATCCGCTGCAGAGGTGCGTGACCAGATAGAAGGAGTGAGATGCCTCAGCCAGCAACAGATTGCAACCTCGGGCACGGATGACAGGGATGTCATTGCAGCGGTATCTGACGAAACCGTGGTGTTCCTCCAGATATTCTACATAAGGCACGGAAGTATGGTGGGGAAGGCCGATTTCTCTCTTGTCGGCGCTGAAGGCTCCAAAGAGATACCTGAAGCCCTTGCCACATTTATCAAACAGTATTATCAGGACTCTCCCATCCCTCCTGAGATACTTGTGCAATATGAGGTACCTGAGAAAGAACTCATCATGACATGGCTTAGCGGCAGGTCCGGCAGGGAAGTCAAATTGCATGTGCCCCAAAAAGGCGATAAGAAGAAGATGCTTGAAATGGCTGTCCGTAATGCGGAAATGGCTATGAGGGTGGCTGAGCTGAGACCCGGTCCGTCTGTTGCTGCACAGGCTGCACTTAAAGAACTTCAGGAAGTGTTATCACTTGAGAAACTGCCTCAGCATATAGAGGGTTTTGACATATCCAATATTTCCGGTACCAATGCGGTGGGCTCGATGGTGATATTCGAGAACGGCCTCCCTTCAAACAGCAAATACCGCCAGCATAATATCAGGACAGTGAAGGGAATAGATGATTTTGCAATGATGGCCGAGGTGGTTACCCGCAGGTACACACGTCTGATAAAGGAAAATGCGCCTCTGCCGGACCTGGTTCTTATAGACGGGGGTCCGGGTCAGGTAGGTGCGGCAAAGTCTTCCCTGGATTCCCTCGGGCTTGATATTCCTCTTATAGGACTTGCAAAACGCTTTGAGCATATCATAACTCCCAGGAAAGGTCCTGAGGAAGTTATCATCCTTCCCAAGACCTCTTCCGCGCTCAAGCTCTTGATGCATATCCGGGATGAAGCCCATCGTTTTGCCGTCACATCCCATCGCCGCAGGAGATCTGCGACACTGACTCATTCCGAGATCGATGCGATACCTGGTATCGGCCCCGGTAAAAAGAAACTATTGCTCGAACACTTTGGTTCAGTGGATAACATAAGGTCTGCGTCTGTCCAGGCCCTGACAGAGGTCAAAGGGATAAACAAGAAGATTGCAGAGTCTATCCATGAATATCTTAAGACCCAAAATTAAAATATCTTGGGTTCCTACCTTCTTGTAGGAAGTTTGAAAGTTAATCAGAGTTAGTGTTTTAAGGGTGAGTTAAAATGGGAAATGAACTTGATTTTTATGGCAACATCAGGACTCCTGATGTCAGGATGCTTTACGATATGTCCGAGGTTCTCTTTGACAGGGAATGGCTCATATCCGCTGAAAATATGGAATTGTACTACATGTACAGGAACCTGTACAGGAACAACTCTGAGCATGAGCTCATCAGCAGGCACAACCTAAGATATGATATCACGATAATACCTCCAAGGATGCTGGGCAGGGAATATATAAAGACCGCCGGCCATTATCACCCCCATGTTCCGGGAACTGAGCTTTCATACACTGAAGTTTACCAGGTGCTTGAGGGCAAAGCTACTTACCTGCTGCAGAAGCAGGAAGGTGACATGATAACTGATGTAATGGTCTACAACGCAAAGAAGGGAGATTGTGTGCTCATACCTCCGGGATACGGGCATATAACCATCAACGCTACCGGTGAGACCCTGAAGATGGCAAACTGGGTGTACAGGGATTTTTCCTCCATATACGGGACTATCAAGGAACTTTCAGGAGGGGCCTACTACCTGCTTGTGGAAGGATTCGTCAGGAATACCCGCTATCAGGATGTTCCGCCCATTCGGTTCATGGATGTCATGGATTATCCGGAACTGGGACTTTTTGCAGGAAAGGATATGTACGAACTTGTCAATGATGTATCCCAGTTGGCATTCCTGGGAGAACCGCAGGATTACTCGTCCGTGTTTGAGAAAGCTATTGCAGGAAAGTAACTTTTTATGTGCGAACATATAAATGGTCCGAGTTATTAGAACGGTTAGAGGTGTATCGTTGCAAAAAAATGGTCGTATACAGTTTACTTCTGCCAGGATAGAGGACCTGATGTTCAGGACTACATTTGACCCCAGGACCCGTGAAGGGGACGTGATAGTTAATCTTTCCCTCATCAGCAGCAAAGATTACGATGATGTCATCAAGATATTCAGTATGGCGATGAATAGCGGTCTCACGGTGAGTCCAATGATAAAGGTCTTCCGTGAAGGAGATGCGATAGGGAACATGATCATAGGGAAGAACGAGGTCGGTTTTGCAACGGTATGCAGTATAACTATCGACGGAATCCTCCTTAAATCCGGTGTGATGATAAAACCTAAATTTGGCGGTCTGGTGGAGATCCGGGAAGGCCTGCCTGTAAGGTTTACCAATGTGCTCACTTATCAAAGCACTACAATAGACCCCCTGGAAGTACTGATGTCACAGGAACTCACATCTGTCATGGAAATGCTCAGGACCGGGACGGGCAAGATCCTTGCGAACTTAAGGGAAGCCCCCATGATCGCACGGGACATCATCGACAGCACTCTTTCCGATATGGTCGAGGCAGGTATAACAGGCATACTTGAGGTGGGTGAGCCCAATACAAGGATACTGGATATACCTGTGGAAAGGGACCACCTGGGCATCGTGGTCATAGGGGGCACGAACCCCATGGCTATTGTCCAGGAGCACGGCATTTCCATCAGGACCAATGCAATGTCCACTCTGATGAGCTTCAGTGAAATGAAACATATCAGGGAACTGTAAGCATCAAGCATCTAAGCGATGCCAATGTATATCCTTCCAATGCGCTTTGGAAATATCAGGTGCGGCCTGTTATCTGCCTGGCTATGAGCTCATTCAGTCGCTCAATGAATTCCTCTTTTTTACCAAAAGGTACTGTTGCACCCGCAGCAATGTCATGCCCTCCTCCGGCGCCTCCGATCTCCTGGCACACCTGGCTGATGGCTTCTGAAAGGTTGAGCCCTTTGTTCACAAGCTCCTGTGTGCCTCTTGCAGATACCTTATGTCCGTCCTCCTTATCGGCAAATGCTACGATGGGGAGATGCCGGTTGTTGGATGCATGGCTCATACCCGCAACTATCCCGACAATAGTTTCCGGTATAGAGCTACCTGCATCGAAATATTGGAGGTTCGATAACTGAGTTACTCCTTTTTCCCTGACAAAGTTAAGGCCGTCCACAAGGTTCTTGCGGTGCTCGCCCAGGAGCTTCTTCGAATCCTCATAAGCCTCTCCCCTGTTCCCCATGCAGACAGCCATTCCGATATCTGCTTTCATGTATCGTCCAGTGGCATTAAGTAGAGTGGCGTATTCGCTGGCGTCTCTCATTTCGGTTCCTTCACTTTCCTGCAGGAGTATGTAGCACTCGCTGACCAGGCGGTTGACGCTGTATGATGAAAGGCCGTTCTTCACCGAATATTGAAGGAGGGAAGAAGTCACCTTTATTTTTTCTTCCTCTGTAAGGTCTATCCACCTGCGCCATCTCTCATCTTCTGCGCAGCGGAATCCTATCTTCCGGAGGAATTCTATGCAAGCGTCCTCGTTGCCTGTAAGCCCCGGCAGATAAGGGTCTGAAGAATACTGCAGCATTTTATAGACCGGCCTTGTCTGCTTGCCGAAAAGGGATATATCTGTCTTTGCTGTGATGATGTCCGGATTATTGTCAAGTATCTCCCGGTTGAGACTTACGAGTTTGCCATATTTGCGGTATTGCATATCTCCAATACATCCTACGATGGCAAGGTCTGCAAGATCCCTGTTACTTCCGAGCTGTTCCGCAAGCAGGAATGCAGTCCCTGAGCCGCTGATCTCAAAGGAACCATTGGCCCCGAAAAGATGAGGGTTGAGGTGCATTTCCAGATCTCCCTGTGGACGGTGATGGTCAGCAACTACTGCATGCAGTCCGTAATTGTTAATATGTTCTATCTGCCCGCTGCCAAGGTCTGTAAATATCACAAGTTCGGGGTTCTCGTTTGCAAGCTTCCTGACGATATTCTCATCAAGCTGTTTCACAAAAAGCATCTCATACTCGATACCAGCTCTTTCCATTGACCTGGCAATGATAGCCGCAGAACTTATCCCGTCGGCATCGATATGCGACACCAATTGCACTTCTTTGTGTTTCTTTATCTCCTCTGCGCACCTTCTGGCACGCTGAGCCATTTGTATCATGGTGTCAGACATCTTTCCTCATCATATTGCCTTTGAATTCTTCTTCCAGCCATCTGGATCGATTACGTATTTGTTTCCTGTTCTCTCCATCCTGCAGAACTCCTGGATCTCTCCGATGGTGAATTTGGTCATCTCATCCTGATGGAACCTGGCATCAAGCACGTCCCAGGGAACGATATAAGCTTCCCTTGAATGTCCGACTCCCATTTTCAGTTCCACAGCAAGAAAACCTGTTCTCCCGGAGCGTTTCAGGAAATCAGATATCCTGTCTATCTGGTGTGAACCGTTCTTGTCTGTAGTGAAGTGCTGGGTGAAATACAGCGCTTTCGCCCCTTTATCGACAGAGATACTCTTGCACTCTATGCCCAGATAGTAGTCCGGATTGAGTGAATCTACAAGCACATCCAGGAACTGCGCAGTGAACCTGTGCTGCTTCAGGCGGTGAGCGATGCCTTTTATGTTCTTTTCTTCAAAATATTTATTGAACGACTGGACAAGTACTCTTTCAAACTCTGTCATACAAAACCTGCTTTTTAGGATAAGATAATCCTTATAATTTAAAAATACTGTGTATTTGCGTTAACTTGATGTACTTTATGCTTCAATTATCCGGGGATGAATAAGAGAAACATGGAAATACTATCCTCAGTAGGCTCTGTGATCCTGCTGACAATACTTTTCATTCTGGTCCACCAGAACATCCCGCAGTCCCAGGAATATGGTTTTGTTGTTGCGCTTGTTGTCTTTATAGTAGTTGTTTCCTTAATTGGTCTTAAACTGACCAGGATGGAATGAAGCCGGGATGTGTAATGGCGGTATTTACAGGTTATCTGGAATTCGATACTAAAGGGGACACTGATATCATAGATGTGACTTCCCGTGTCGCAGGGATTGTTGCCTCATCCTCTATCATTGATGGTACTGTTCTGGTATTTGCACCGGGTTCCACAGCTGCAATAACCACACTTGAATATGAGCCGGGTCTTGTTTCTGATCTTCGGGAAGCCCTGGACCGCCTTGTTCCGCAGGATATGTATTATAAACATCATGAAAAGTGGCACGACGGGAACGGACATTCTCATATAAGGGCTTCACTGCTTGGGCAAAGCAAATCTTTCCCTGTGATCAAGGGGAACATATTACTTGGTACATGGCAGCAGATTATTTTTATCGATCTTGACAACCGTCCTCGCTCAAGAAAAGTAGTAGTTCAGGTATGCGGGGAAAGGGCATAGGTACCGGAAGATAAAAAGTTGATAATATAATAGAAACCCTGATTCCGGAAATCAGGATCTCTTTTGTGGATATTTCATTTCAGTTATTCTGCTTGACAAGGAATTTAACAAAATCCGGGCTAAGCCTTGTTTCCCTGACCATCTTGTCCTCGATCTCATCGTCTGAGAGTCCGTCTGCCCTGTACTGGTCAATACGGTCATAAACACTCTGTGAAACCTCTGAGTATTCATTGATATCTTTCCGGTGTCCCCATACATCGCCTTCAAGAAGGTCGATTCCCTGCATTTCAAGGTACATCCTGGCTGAGTTTGAAATGGTCCTCTTGTAGGAGCTTGGGATGTGTAATGCCTTTACGTTGGGGCATTTCATGACAAGGGAGAATATATCAGTGTTAGATGGCCGGAACGCAAGATGTACGATTTCTTCATTCTGTCCAAGCGTATTAATCTCATCTTTTGAACTTACGACTCTTATTTTCATGTTTTATCACCTTATTTTAATATGCGCATATTATTTTGCCACAAACTGTGCAGCATTTTACCCAGTAATAAATTAGTGTATATACAAAGTTTTATTTAAAGGTTCCTAAACATATAAGATTATACTCATAGTATAAATTAGTTTAATCGTATAATGTCTATTTTTATTTAGGCAGACCTTGCTTTATAAATAGCCGTCGAGGACAGTGATCTTAACAATTTTGTGTGAATCCAATGGAATGCATAATTTTTAATATTCGTAATTTTATATTCAAATTGAAACCTTATTTTATGTTTATCTTATTCTTTATTATCCAACCTTAATTTTTATTTATTCAACTCTAAATATAATCAAAGTATTGTATACACATACAGCAATTTGTATTTAAGTTTTTCTCACTTTCAATAAAGAAGCCTATCTCATCCTTCGCAGGATACATTTCTTATGTAAATCTATTTATAAATAAAATGACATTCCCTCTTTGTCATGCCACCACATACAGCGAGCCCTCGGATTAAAATGAATATTCGATTCAGCTATCTGCTCTTTGGTGTGATACTTACTTATTTCTCGAGCTATCTGCCTGATCTTTCAGGGGTAGTGGGGATAGAAGGAACAAGAATAAGCTCCTTGGTTGCATTTGGATCGTTGAATGGCATGCTTTTCGGTCCTTTCTGGGGTGCTATTGTTTCAGGTACAGGCATGTTTCTTCATGAGCTCAACACTCCCGGCTATATCAGCAAGAACGCATTCAGCATGCTCTCTCTCTTCTTCATAATGCTGTGCTCAGTGGTTTCAGGCCTGATAGTTCAAAGGCAGCATCGTATGGCTGCACTTATCTACGGGTTCCTGTTGTTTTTGTGGTACTCTACGGATGTCGGCAGGGAAGCTTACTATTATCCCTGGTTCCATATAATCACATTAATAGCGTTTCTAGTAGTCGGCAAATATGTTGTAGAGTCTATCCACTCAAAAACGTTTATTTTTATCTATTTGTTCTTTGCAGCCCTTTTAGGTGTCCTCTCGGATCATATCGCAGGCTCCATTGCCTATTCCTACATTTATGACCTGCCAGCATCTGCATTTTCTTCCGTAGTGCTGCTCTATCCAATGGAACGCGCCATACTGGCGTTGAGTGCCACTCTCATTGCATTTTTCATTCTGGCTATCTACAGGGACTTAATCCTGTCTTCCGATAACTTCAAAGAAGATGTCGACAGGCTCAAATCACAGGAACTGGAGGAGTATTTGAACCGCGATGTAATGCAGATAATTGAAAATGAAGGGTATGAACGCTGACAAGGCTGCTTTTCCGGCCAAGGGTCTATTGAAAACTTTCCAGTTTATGCTTCATGCATGAGATGGCCATGGAAAACACATGTCCCCTGTCTGAAAGGACCAGTATCTCCTGGCTCCTTGTTGCAATATTGCACATGCATGGTATCGTCACAAGCACAGGTATGTCGTAACGCTTTTGCTGCAGAACATTCCCATCAACTGAGCAGTGATGCATATTGTCGACTATGGCGCACTTCTTGTTAAGGGACTTGTAGACTCCATTAACAAGCTGTTCAGTACAATCAAAGCAGGCTTTAGTAGGGCTCTGCACTATCAGGACGATGTCAGAGGCTGCAACAGCATTGATCGACTCATACTCTACCCCGGGCCCCGTATCAAATATGATCACATCTGTCCCGTTCCTGATAAGTTCTTTTTTCCCGATGATTATATTTTTCAGTGCATTAGACTGCCATTTCCTGTCTTTGCTCGCAAGTTCTCGTATCTCGTTTATATCCGCCTTGGAATAGCCAACAAGGAATTTTCCATTTGTCCCAAGTTCTCCGCTTACATCCACTACCACTTCATTGATCCCTCTTTTCCCGGAGAGCAGGTCATTGACCCAGAAGGGTATGCCGGATGTGTCATGTTTGAAGAATGTACGCAGAGACGGTCCCCTTACATCCATATCCAGCAGGCACACATTCCTTCCATCAAGAGCATAAGCTGCGGCAAGATTTACTGAGATACTCGTTTTTCCGGTCCCGCCTTTTGCTGAATGTACTGCTATTGTGAATGTCATAGCAACTCGCTGCTCCTGAACAGTTTGGAGCAATTTAGACTTTTGATAAGAAATACTTTTCCTTTGAATGTACACGATAAATAATAATAAAATGTAAGGAGTTTCCGGGTATCAACACATGTTGCTGTTGATATGGAAATACACTTTCCTTCCTTCTCTGTATTTCTCAACATGTTCCATTCGTACAAGCTGATTGAGGTAATTGCTTTCAACAGCTCTTTCCTTGCGGGTGATCTCTGCAATATCTTCAGCCGTCGCGGGTCCGATCTCAAAGAGTGTGGTTGCTGTAGTACGCAAATGATCAGGCAGTGAAAGCAGCATCATGACATCCAGTGAACTGTTCACATTCAATTTTTCATTTGAAAAAGGAACTATTTCTCCTTTTGACAGCAACCTGTCCAATTTGGAATTGATCTCTTTAAGATTATAAAGTATCTCCTCAAGGATTTCGTTTTCAGGCATTATTTTCCCTTTTGTTTTTATCTGCTATTTAGCATGCTTCCTGATATTTATTCAGGTTTACTGGTTAATCAAAATAAATCTTTTCATTTCCCTTATCCCAGTTTCCTTGACATGTATACCCCGTCAAGTTCATAGCCCAACTTACGGTAGTATCCTCTCACGCCTATGCCACTAAGGATTGCCATTTTGCTATAACCTGCGTCAAGGGATATCTCCTCTGCACATGCAACTAGTTCCCTGCCATACCCTCTGTGCTGCCAGTCAAACTTTCCGGCGCTATCGCCCACAGCCACCATGGAACCATATACATGCAACTCTCTTCCCAGAGCAGCATTCTCAAGTTCTTCCCGGTGTGGCATGGAAGGGAAGCGCAGCCTCATGAAGCCTATGAGTATATCCTGAACCGTGTCCTCAAAAGCAATAAAATGCTCCTTTCCTCCGCAACAGTCATAACTTTCGACCGTGAGCTCGATATGTTCGTAATCGGGCTCTCTTCCTTTGAGGATATTATGTCCTACTTCGCGGCACCTGATACATCGGCACCTTCCCCCATGCCGCTCAAGATGGTCCTGTGCAAGCTGTCTCACGTTGCTTTTCCTGACACCGGCAAGTATCTGGGGAGCAGGAATATCTCTTTGTATGCGTTGCAGGCGGACCCATTTCGGTACAAGTGACTTGATCTGCGCCAGAAGCCCCACAGCGTCTTCGTCTGTTATCGCGCTATAATCTCCGCCCTCCCACATTTTATGCAGTTCTGTGCCTTCTGTGACAAGCGTGGGGTATATCTTAAGATAGTCAGGCATGAATCTCGGGTCAGTGAACAGTCTTTTGAAATTCCTTATCTCGCTTTCCTCATTCATGCCTGGAAGCCCGGGCATCATGTGGAATCCTACCTTAAGGGCACTGTCCCTCAGCACTCTGTTAGCTTCAGTGCTGTCTGCAACAGTATGCCCTCTGCGCATTCTTGAGAGCACGAAGTCATAAGTACTCTGAACGCCGATCTCGACTTTGGTAGCTCCAAGTTCCAGCATCCTGTCAATATGTTCAGGCTTTGTCCAGTCCGGCCTGGTCTCAAAGGTAATACCTGTATTTCTCACCTCTGCGGTCTCATTGGCCTTGTGTACCTCTTCCAGGGTGACATAGGGGCAAGCCTCTCCTATAGTATTGGCATCATTGCGCCACTCAGTACCATAAAAGTCGTTCATTGCCTCAATACAGCGTTTTGCATACCATTCCTGGTAGTCTACAGACCTTGCGGAAAAAGTGCCGCCCATGACAATGAGTTCGGCTTTCTTTATCTCATGCCCTATCTCCTTTAGCTGCCTAAGCCTGGAAGTAACTATCCTGTAAGGGTCGTAGTCGTGCTGTATCGCACGCATGGTGGAAGGCTCCCTGCCCATGTAACTTTGGGGGGAATTGAATTGCGAATCCGGTCCTCCCGGGCAGGGAACGCATATTCCGTGAGGACAGGGCGCAGGGGACGTCATAGCTGCTATGACCGCGACCCCTGATATGGTACGCACCGGTTTTCGTTGCAGGATATCCCTTACCTTTTCCTGTTCTTCTTCGTTGCCTGTCATGATAATGTCTGCATTCTTCGGGAGGCTGGCAAGCCTGCAGCTCTTTGCTGTTCTCTTCTTCTCCACGTTCAGTTGGCGCAGATCGGTGATCTTCCCGGCGATAACCAACTCAAGTATCTCTCTGCATGCTTTATTATAATCAGTGTCTTGCGCAGTCATTTATTGTAAGCCCTATCCTCTGCAGCCCTGCATTACTGGCAAAAACCTGCTACGAGGGCTTCCAGTTGTATTCGCTCACTGGATGCGTCTGTCATACAGAGGTCGGCATCAGATATCTTTATTATCCAGCCCGCAATGGTCGCATCGCTCTCGTTGGAAGATGCTGCCATCGCATGTAACTGCAAGAGGATTTCCTGGCCCGACATGCCATCCTCCAGGATCAGATCGTCTATAGCCTTGCGGGCTTCGATGATATCCTTTGCCACAGCTGCATGGAAAAGATGAGTGATGTTCTCTGACCTTTCCTTCAAAGTGCAGTCATATATTTCCTGTGCCCCGATACCGGAGCCCTGGGATTGCAGGGATGCCACCTGCATGGTATGAAGTGCTATGGCAACGTTCCCATTTGCGTGATAGCCAAGTGCATCAATCCCGTCATCTGATATTGGCACACCTTCGTTGTCTGCAACCTGTCTGATAAAAGCTGCAAGCTTGTCTACCGACACATGCCTGAAGAACAGCTGAAGGCCCCTTGATCTCAGAGGTGCTATAAGTTTTGAAGGCTGTGTCGTGGAAAGCACGAATCTGCATGTAGCTGTGTATTTTTCCATTATCCTTCTCAGGGCGTGTTGGGAATCTGAGTTGAAAGCTTCTGCATTATCAATGAATATTATCTTAAAGTCTGCATCGATAGGTCCCATACTGGCATACTCATTGATGATTTCCTTAAAAATAGCAATAACGCTCTTTGTTATCTTAGAAGGGTCGTCAGTGCCTATGATGCGCAAAAACCTTTTATCTCGCACAAGGTAGCGCTTGCCCTGTTCAAAAAAATCAGAGGCGTTGAAATAAGTGAAGTTGCGCTCATAGTCTTCACCATATATTTCGTGTGCCAGTGCAAAGGCGGCCGAGGATTTGCCTGTGTTCTCAGGTCCGTGGAAAACCATGTGAGGAAGATTCCTGGAACGGACCAGCCTGCGGATCATATCTATGGATTCCTCGTTACCCAATACTTCATCCAGATTCGAAGGCCTGTATTTTACCGTCCAGAGATCTTTCATTTTCCTCACCCGATTGTCTGTTTATTTTTGTTCACTCTGACTTACTGGCGGCTTTCTCAGCACTTGCCTCAAGCACGCTGTGGATGATCTTTGCATATACCGGCCTGGCTATCAGTATGCCTATAAGGACGCCTACGATAGTTGTTATTGCGAATCCCTTGAGGGCACCGAATCCCATTACTACCAGCGGGGACATTGCTATCACAGTTGTCGCAGCGGCAGCGAATATGATGGCGAATGCTTTTGTTATCCTGGCCAGATATACTTTTCTCGGAGGGAGCTTGCCTTCGTAAAGCACTTCATCTGTGATGATGACAAGGTGGTCTATACCAGTACCCATGACAGCTATGATACCCGCAATGCTTGGAAGGTCGAGCTGCCATCCGATGGCGCCGGCAAAACCAAGGATCATTATCACTTCACTGACAACTATTCCTATCATTGGCAGTAGTATCTCCGGCTTCCTGTACCTTCTGTAAACGACTGCTGCAACTGCAAGCAGGGTCATCAGCCCGGCAAAGATGGCCTGGCTCCTGAACTGCTCACCCAGGGAGGCGTCCACCTGCCCTGAGCCTATTATCTCCACCTTAACGGGAAGCGCCCCGGCGCGCAGGTGTATCTGCAGTTGCTCAGCTTTTGCCCTGCTCTCCTCATCTCCTCCGGTGGATGCCTGCCAGGAGTATATCGGATACTGGGATAGTGTTGCTGCCGCAGAAGAGCTTAGAGGTGCACTGTATACCTCGTTCTCATCGAGGTACATTATCAGGTTATGTGACATGGGGTCAGTTGTTGCCCCCGTTTCAATGGCTGCTCTCTGCAGTGCAAGTGCTCCGGCATCGGTCAGGGTGAATGGGGTGTACCATTGCCCGTCCCTGTCATTATACCCTGCTATTCCGACACTCTGGATCTCATCACCATAGAGCACATGCCTGCTGGCATTGCCCTGTGTCGCTATTCTTATTTCGAATTTTCCTGGTTTTGATGCGATATCCTGAGCAGTGGCAAGGTCCATTCCCGCAAAATCAATAAGGATGTAATCATCACCTACCACTCTCACGGGTATGTCCTTGAGTCCGAGGGTGTTCAGTTTCTCACTCAGTATGTCCTTTGTCAGGTCTCTTGTTTCTTCCCTTACACCTTCACGGTAGATGGGCGTACCATCACTGCCGCGGACTATGTACCCGCCAACATTGGACATGATCCTTTCCAGGTCTTCCTGGGATACAGGAGTCCTTATCTCATATTCAATGCTGCCTGAATCGGTCCTTTCGGGAATGACTTCTGCTTTGAGGGTATCGCTGAGGTAAGATGTGATAAGTGTTGATTTGGATGTGTAGAATACAACTTCTGTTACGTTATTCTCCCTGGTAACAGTTGACTGCCCCAATCCTAGCTGGTCCATCCTGGCAGTGGTAAGCTGTTCGGTAGTTGTAAAGGTGACAACAAGCTGTTCGTTATCCGTGTTAACATTCACGATATTGATACTATCGCCAATCTCATTCCTGAGTACTGCGCCAGACAGTGCTTCGGCATCAGCGTCAAGCTGCGCCGTGGCTCCCTGAAGCTTGACCTGCAGCCACGAACCTCCTTCAAGGTCAAGTCCGTAATTGAGCCCGGTAGTGAAACCTTCCTCAGAAGAGTATCCTGGCTGGATGAAGATGATCGAGGCAAATATGGCAATTATGAAAACTATTACCCTGAAGTCCCTGAAGAGACTTTGCTGTTCTTCATCCTCTCTCATGCTTTTCTCCTCCTCTGGCCTGAACCGGTTACATACCGTCTGAGGATCGATGTGTTAAGCAGCCATGTGTTAGTCATGTCAGCTACCAGTCCGAATATCAGCACTATAGAGATATCTGACAACAGTGTTATCTGTGAAAAGGACGGGATGACAACATATGAATATGTTGAGACCACGTACATCACAATAAGTGCTGAAAGTGTTGTTGTTGTCATTGTTATGCCTGTCTGCATTGCATTAGATATGTTCTCTTGGACCGTGCCACGCCTTTTAAGCACCCTTGTAGTGAGCAGGATGTTACTGTCCACTGAATAACCTATAAGCATCAGCAGGGCGGCAACCGTGCCGAGTGAAAGCTCGATACCTGCCACATTCATGAATGCGGCAGCTATCAGGATGTCTGACATGGCTGTGAACACTATGGTGCCGGATGGCACGAAGGTCTTGAATATCAGGAATATGACTGCAGCCATTCCTATGAATGAAAGGAGCACGGCTATAACTGCTTGTTTCTGAAGGCTTGCTCCATATACAGGTCCTATCTGTTTTATCTCCACGCCCGTGTATGCAGATGTCACTTCCCTTGCTAACTGGCTCTGTTCTTCGTTGCTCATAGGCCCGAATTGCATCACAACGCGTGAACCCGTTTCGCGGGCATCGATGATGGGATAGCTGGAAAATTGATCCTCAAGCGACTCCGCACTCTGGGTGGTCGCTACTGAGACCAATGTTCCGCCCTTGAATTCCATTCCAAGTTGCACAGGTGAGCCCGTGCTTGCAAAAGTAATTCCCAGTATAATAACGGATACGAGGAAAAGGGCAAGGGGTATTGCTGCAAGCTGACGGTTACTGTGGCTTTTAACAAATGAATCTAAACGTTCGGTTAAACCGAGTTCCATGTTTTATACTCCAAAAAACTTTTTTAGCTCTCTTGGTGCCAACAAAGTAGTTGCTATTCATACACTACAACTTATATATACTACTTGCCATTTCTTCTAAACGAATGACAGACAGACCAAGCGTTGATGAGTATTTTCTTGAGATTGCCACTGTGGTTGCCAAGCGTTCCACCTGCCTTAGGAACAGGGTTGGCGCTGTTATTGCCAGAGATAAGAGAATATTGTCTACAGGTTACAATGGTGCCCCGCGTAATATGCAACATTGTCTTGATATCGGCTGCATAAGAGAACAGAACAATATCGCATCGGGCACCCGTCATGAGAAGTGCAGGGCCGTTCATGCAGAGCAGAATGCCATACTTCAGGCGGCACTCCATGGTGTGAGTACTGATTCGGCGACAATTTACTGCACACACCAGCCCTGCATCCTGTGTGCCAAGATGATCATAAACGCGAATATCAAAAGAGTGGTATATATCCAGCCCTATCCTGACACTGATGCACTAAGTTTCTTTGCAGATGCAGGTGTAGAGGTTGTCAGCATGCCCTTTTAGGCATGCCTGAGACTGAAAAGTCCTTTTCTGATAATATCCTGACTGTTGTCCCGATACATCTCTTTCACAGATGATTTGTCATCGGAGCGCAGTTCCAGACCTCTTAAGATGACCACCGGGTACCCTCCATCCCCTTCTCCCATGAGCAGGTTCGCTGCACCTGCTATCTCATCGGCGACTGACTCCTCTGTTATCTGAAGTATGTTCCCAAAAAGGTCCTTTTCCCCTTTCCAGTTCTTGATTGGATGGATATGATAGAGGCCAACCGCAACCCCGGTTTGTCCGATCTTGAATGCCCGACCGTTGGTATCGGTTATGATTACGCTGATCTTCCTGCCTGTGATATCCTCGATCCTTTTTCCCATATCCGCAGCACTTGCATCGGGATCCGTCGGGAGATCCACAAGGAATCCCTTGTCTACATTAGATGTGTCGATGCCTGCCTTTATGCACACATGCCCGTTATTTGTCTCCACCAGGAATATGGGTGACTCGATCAATATGTCACGGCTCCTGTCAAGCACGGCCTGTATAAAGCGGGGGTCCGCCTGATGTTCCTGTGCTATCCTGCAAGCCTCATCGCCTGCTACTATGTCATCTAGCCTGAACACCCTGCCTTCGGCTTTTGCTACTATTGTTGAAGCAATAATAATGATGTCTTTATCCCTGATCTCTGCATTCTGGCAGATAATAGATGCTATGTCATCTCCCGCTTTGATCAGCGGCACGTTCTCAACAGTAAATGCTTCCATCTTCACAGGATATTCCTCAGGGGAGTAACAGGAGTAGGCATAAATAATAGTATCGTATAACAGGAAATCGCGGCGATGATGATAGTTACCCCCACTGAGCAAAGGATGATGATTACTCTAACTGATGCCGCGCTAAGACCGTATTTTTGAAGAAGGTGAAAACAGAAAGATGTCCACTTCCTTGTGGACATTCAGGGAACACTGCAAAATATATTGTGCTAGAGTACTTATTCTATCATTATCTTATGTTTTTCTTCCTCTTCTGCCTTGGGAAGTGTGATCGTGAGCACACCATCTTCCATCTTGGCAGTTGATCCCTGTTCGGTCACAGAAGCAGGCAGGCTTAAGGAACGGGCAAATCTTTTGAACGAGCGCTCCTTCATAAGGTAACCTTCTTTTTCTTCTTCGTTCTCTCTCTGGGTGTTTGCGCTGATCCAAAGCCTGTTCCCTTTGATGTCGATATTAACATCTTTCTTCTCGATGCCGGGAAGGTCTGTGGTGACGATTATATTGTTCTCCTTCTCTTTGATATCAGCAAGAGGATGGAATGTGTCAAGATCCATCCATCCTCCACCAGTCTCACTCTCCCCGAAAAGCTGGTTCAGACGGTCCTGCATACTTCTCATTTCTTCAAAGGGATCCATTCTGTCCACGGAAGAAGGATTCCATCTTGTAAGTCCAAATCTCATTATGCCACTCCTCATTTCTAATTCATATAGTCACATGGAAGCACTTGCTTCAGGCGCCTCCACTATCTATATTTAAAGATGGTTCTATTTAAAGATGATTAAAGAAAAAAGTCAACCGGATTTGAATTTCGGAAGATTAAGCAGGGAGGAACTCATCTCCCTTTCCAATTATTGTTGACCGGATCTGATCAAAATCCCTACAAGGTCTGCTGCGTATACTGTACCAAAAGAGCCTTTCTTCACTGACTCCTCATCAAAGGCCTGAGCGTCATCCGGCTCATCTGCGGCAGTTGAATAGACTGCAAAGGGTATTGGCACTGAAGTGTGCGTTCTGCGTGCAACAGGAGTTGGATGATCGGGCAGTACCATTATGGTGACAGCTTCACTATATTCCATGGCTGCTTTCAGGACTGTGCCGACGACCTTCTCGTCGAAGTCCTCTATAGCCTGGATCTTGGCTTTCAGGTTTCCCATGTGCCCTGCCTCGTCAGGCGCTTCGACATGCACGAATACGAAGTCATGGTCATCCAGGGCTTTCATTGCGTATTCACCCTTCCCCTTGTAATTAGTATCAAGATAACCTGTGGCCCCGGGGACCTTTATGACATCCAGCCCGGCATATATGCCGATGCCGTTCACCAGATCCACGGCCGATATTATGGCTCCTTTAAGACCATAAAGTTCGCTGAAAAGCGGGAAAGCAGGTGCGAATCCCTGACCCCAGAGCCATATGGAGTTACCGGGGTTCTTGCCTTCATTAATCCTTTTCTCATTGACCGGATGATTTTCCAGTATTGGCATCGAAGCTTCGATAAGCTCACTCAGCACTTCACTATCCTTTCCCACAGGCATGTGAAGAAGCCTCTCCTGATCTATAACGTCATGGGGAGGTGTGCATTTGGTTTCAGATCCAAGCGATCCCTTGCTCACCAGCAGATGGCGATAGCTGATTCCCGGATAGAAACTGAAAGTCGCGTTGCCCAGTTTCGCATCCACGGCCTCGATAAGCTCTTTCGCCTCGGCATTTGTGATATGCCCGGAGCTGTAATCTGCTATAAGCCCGTCATTTATCGTAATAAGGTTACACCTGAAGGCCACATCATCTCCGGCTATCTTGATCCCCATGCTTGCGGCTTCAAGCGGTGCCCTGCCAGAGTAGTACTTCTTCGGGTCGTAACCTATAATGGACATGTTTGCAACATCGCTGCCTGGGTGCATGCCCTCAGGCACTGTCCGGGCAAGTCCTGCGCGTCCGTTCCTTGCTATATGATCCATGTTTGGTGTGTTGGCTTTCTGAAGGACTGTCTTTCCGCCAAGTTCCTCAAGGGGCTCATCAGCCATGCCGTCTCCGATAAGTACTACATATTTCATATTTTAACCTCAGTAAGACTTCAATAAACAGGAATTAGTTAGTAACGTTCTCTCAAGTATGTTTACTTTGCCGTTGTTGTTCAGATGGATGATAGACCCTGGAGAAATATCATACAAGGCAAATTGTCAGAAGAGATTGTATCCAGGCATTACGAGCTCTATAAAAGCAAGTATCAGTACGAATTTACCGCGAATTAAGGGGAGGACCATTTTCCTGACAGGAGTGCATTCCAATGTTATTCCCCTTGAGATATTGGTCCGAAGGTTCTTTAATCATTCTTTATCATTTTTGGATACTCATAATCTTTATATCAGTCCGTATCTTTATACTGGCAAAAGCGGTATTGATCAAAACGTGGTTGAACTATGAGAATCGTAATGAAATTCGGCGGTACGTCGGTTGCCAACGGCGAAAAGATCCGTCATGTCGCAGAGCTCTTAAAGAGGTATCATCAGGGCGGTAATGAAGTTATAGCAGTGACCTCGGCGCTTAGCGGTGTCACAGATGGTCTGCTAAGCACAGCAAATGAGGTATCTCTTAGCGGAAAAGTCACACGTGTCAAGGAATTCATAGCCGACATAACTAAGAAACATTACGATGCTATCCATGCAGCGGTCGATGGTGAAGCTCTCCAGGCGGAGTGTATAGGATCACTTGACTGCCGGCTGGATGAGCTTGAAAAAGCCCTTATTGGCATATGCTATCTGGGTGAACTCACACCGCGTTCAATAGATTATATCTCATCTTATGGTGAGCGCCTTGCAGCTCCCATTGTCAGCGGTTCCATACGCTCCCTGGGAATCAGTTCCAGGTCGTTCACTGGTGGAGAGGCAGGCATAACCACGGACTCTAATTATGGTGATGCAAAGCCCCTTGAGCAAAGCTATTCCCAGGCAAACGAGAGGTTGTGTCCATTAGTGGCAGATTCGATACCAGTGGTGACCGGATTCATCGCCCAGAACAGCCAGGAGATAATCACTACTCTGGGACGCAGTGGCTCCGATTTCTCAGCATCCATCCTCGGCGCTGCAGTGAACGCAGACGAGATATGGCTCTGGAAGGAAGTTGGTGGGATCATGACAACAGACCCCAAGATAGTGCCGGAAGCTCAGTCCATTCCCCGGATATCCTATATAGAGGCAATGGAACTCTCTTATTTCGGCGCAAAGGTCCTTCATCCCCGCACAATAGAGCCTGCTATCAGGCACAGGATACCCGTGAGAGTAAAAAACACCTTCGATCCTGAGTTCGAAGGTACTCTCATCGTTGCTGAGCAGAATAAAAAGCAGGATGTCGTAAAAGCTGTGACGCTCATCAAAAAAGTAGCTCTTATAAACATATCTGGCGCCGGCATGATGGGTACTATAGGCACTGCGGCAAGGGTTTTTTCATCACTGGCCAGCGAAGGTGTTAACATTATCATGATCAGTCAGGGTTCCTCTGAAGCTAACATGACCCTTATTGTTAACGAGGACCACCTTGAGAAGGCAGTTGCTGCCATCAGGCGTGAGTTCAGCAACAATGTGGTAGGGGATGTTGCTTATGACCGGGACGTATGCGTTGTGGCTGTCGTAGGCGCAGGCATGGATGGCATACCAGGCGTTGCAGGCAAGGTATTCAATGCCCTTGGGAAGGCAGGCATTAATATTATCATGATCAGCCAGGGTTCCTCACAGCATAACATATCATTTGTTGTCAGTTCTGAGGATGCCATTGAAGCTGTAAGGGTCCTACACAAGGAATTTGAACTGGACCGTCAATGCAGGGATCAACAATGAGTGATAAGCAGCTAACCTATGCAGAGTCAGGAGTAGACATCGAAGAGGAAGAGAAGACCATAAGGGCTCTGACAAAGGGCATGACCTATAAGCGTACAGGACTCGGTGCGCCACTGACTGACATAGGTCATTATGCCGGTCTCATTGACTTCGGGGAATATGCGCTGGCTCTTGCCACCGACGGGGTGGGTTCCAAGGTTCTCATAGCCAATGAGATGAAACGCTGGAACACCGTGGGCATCGACTGTATAGCAATGAACGTCAACGACCTGCTGGCAATAGGCGCAGAGCCCATTTCATTCGTCGATTATCTTGCCCTTGAGGAGCACAATGAGGATTTCGCCTCCCAGATAGGGGAAGGCCTTAAAAAAGGAGCAGAGTTCTCCCACATGTCTATCGCGGGAGGGGAGACTGCCACTCTGCCCGATATAATAAACGGCTTTGACCTTGCTGGCACATGCCTGGGTATGGTAAGGAAGGAGGACATCATCACCGGCGAGAAAGTCCGCCTGGGAGATGCCATTGTGGGTATACCAAGCGCAGGAGTCCACAGTAATGGGTACACCCTTGTCAGGAAGATCATTGAGAACTCCTCATATTCATATCATGATCCTTTTCCCTTCAACCCGTCAACCACAATTGGTGACGAGTTGCTGATACCCACTCGTATTTATATGGAGATCCTTGATGTCATAAAGGAATGCGATGTCCACGGGCTTGCCCATATAACAGGTAGTGGTCTTTTGAAGCTGAAGCGTGTGACCAGCCTGGGGTTTGACTTCTACGACCCCATTGAGCCCCATGACATCTTTAAGCTCCTCCAGAAGGAGGGTAATGTTGATACCCTTGAAATGTACAGGACGTTCAATATGGGTATGGGTTTTGTCATCATCCTCCCGCCGGAGCAGGCAGAGAAAGCAGCTTCCATGACTGGCGGTAAAATAGTAGGCAGGATAGTGGAAAGTGGTATAAAGGTTTCCGGCCTAGTTATTGTATAGTCAATGAGGAAGACCATGGCCTGTATCGACGATATTCCCTACGAGATAATGCTTAAAGGCACTACACCTGCGAAGAGCGAAGCCTTCATCCGGGAGAGATGCGATGAGGTTTACCATGTTGAGGGAGGATACACCATCCGTGGTGTCATGCTCAAAGGTGCTTCTCTTCCAATAGGCGTTAAAGGGGAAGAGATTCTTTTTGTGTACATAAAGCCCTGCTTCGGACTCTTTGTCCTCAGGCTTCCTGATGCTGCAGATGAGATCGCAAAGCTGCGTTCCAAATTCAAAAAGAAGTAACCTCTGCGTTGCATGCCACTCTCACAGCCTTGCGCTTTTTGATCTTTCTACCATCCATTTCAGGAAATTCCCTGACGGAAATTCGTGAATGGTTGTTGCAATGATCATGCCCTCTCCTATTTTTTTGGATACCATCAGAGCATTCCTGTCTTTGTCAGTGAGAAGTACTTCTCCCTGTACATCTGTGAAATAACCGTCAAACTCCAGCTGGCCCAACTCATCGACTATACATTGGATGTTGTGCTTATCGGTTTTAACTACATCTGCAGACATCTGTTTTTGTACATATTTGAGTTCCATAGGAAGCCAGTTGAATTCATGTCCGTCCACCATTGGTCCGAAAATCAGCAAGGTCCCCCCTTTCTCCACAAATTTCGCAATCTGTTTTTTATTGCGAACAAGACCTTTCAGGATCTTTGTATAATTCTGATTTGCAAAGCCTGTAGGTATGACCAGGCATCTGCATGGCGGCAGGAAAGGAGTGCCAATGCTTTCTGCGCTTATTCTCTGGCACTTTATGCCATGTTCAGCGAAAAGCTTCTCGAAAAGAAGAGGATTGTCCCAGAGCAGCATCACATCTGTCATGTGGTGACAATATAATCTGCTGATTTAATTCTTTTTCCAGTGCTGTGGCTAAAGGTTGCAGGGAACGAAAAAAAAGAAAAAGCTGGTGGTTTAAACCAGTTTGAAGATGGGGTGGTTCGGATCCTTTATCTCGATGCCAAGTTCCTTTGCTGTCTCAGCCAGCATGATATCGACCATTGCTGTTGCAGGGAACACCTTGTCAGTGTTCTCTATAGGTCCGAACAGCTGGAAGTTTGAACCGAGCACCTGTGGCACAAGGTTTGTTCCGATATCTGCGGGCATATAGATTGCCTGCTTCTCTTCCTTTGTCTCGAACTTCTTCTTGTAGTTCTTCATCCAGTCCCATGCGGATGCCATGTTGTGGTATCCCCCGCCAACAGGCAGGCCAAGGTGGCCCTTGATGGCTATGACTGATCTCATGGATGCGCCTGAACCGGCTCCGAGGGGAGTTGCTGCAACGTCCACAAGGGGCTTTTTGATACCGCATTCCCTTGCGATCTCAAGCATACCCTTGCTCTGTCCGGTACCACCGGTCTCGAGGATTTCCAGCTTTCCTTTTACGCTGGGGTCGGTTGCATTGAATGCGAGGACAATCGAACAGTTGATGTCACTGTTCTTGATAGCCTCTATTTCGTCTGCGTGGACACTGGCGTTGATGGAGTTGTAGATGGCCCTCTTGGCGACGCCAATCTCGGTCACGTACTCTGCTGCTGCAGCGCGTACTTCGCCAGCGGAGGAGTCAATGAGGAAAGGTGTCTTGTCATCAAGCTCGACGAACCAGTCGATATATTTCTTGATGGCTTCGGGTGTCTCGCCCACTATCTGATTGACATAAGGGTTACCGGTGATGCTTCCCATCTCGACGATATTCTGCCAGAGCTTTTCTGCTGCAGCCTTGTCGAAAATACCCTTATCCTCATCAGTCACGATCTTATGCCTGTTATAGAACATCGTCCCTACAAGCACTGTCGGATATTCGCCGGGCTGTCCACCGAACTTGACGCCTCCGACTTCGAATACTTCTTGCTTTTTGTCAAATCTGAACATATGAATAACCTCTTATCATTTAGATGCTGATTCCTAGACTTGCCAGGTATGGTGCTATGAACAGAACGTACAACAGGAATATGATTATCCCGGTCACTGCTCCGTACAATATGCCTATGTCTCTGCCTACTTTCTTACCAATACGCTGTGAGATCTCACTGTTTACGAACTCGACCTTTTCATCTATCTTATTGAGTCTTTCGAGCACAGCACTGAAATCTGCAGGATCAACTACCACGCTTGGTATTTTGTCACTTGCATTGCTCATCTCAGATCACCTGCCAGATAAACATCGGAAGTATGATGGCCATGAACAATACAAAGACAAAACCGGCGATAAATCCGGAAATGCCTGTTGCGGACACTCCTGAATCCAGCTTCTGGTTCCTTGCTATGAGCTGAGCTCTGTAGCGGATATCCTCTACAACTGCTTCAATGGATCCCATCTGTGGGCTGATGACCGTCGGAACTCCTTTTCCATATTCTTCTTCTGCCATGTCAATTACCTCCCGAACAATAACATTCCAAGCAGTGTCAGAGTGATGGCAAGACCTATCATTATTCCTTCAACCTTGCCTGCATGCACACCGGAGTGGAACTTGTTCAGGTTACCGATGTACATCATTTCCCTGTTGATGTCCAGTATCCTGTTCCTGATGGTTGCCATCTCGGCAGCCATTGGTTTAAGCCCGCCTGCCTCTGCGCTTTCCTCTTCACTGCCTCCGCCAACCTCAACGACCATGGGATCTGCATCAAAGGCTCCAGGGTCCTTTGCCGCATATTCCTTGATCTTGGCAACTATGGCATTCATATCTTCAGTACCGATGAAATCTATACATTCCACCTGTTCCTGGAATCTCTTAATGATAGCCTCGGTAAGGTTCTCAATGTATGGGATCGCACCTGTTGCGCCGACAATCCTGTTGTCCTTCACCCCGCCACGATGCAGGGATAGCATTGCCTGTCCGGTGATGTGTCCCTTTACTTCGGCTCCGGTAACTATCAGGTACCTGATGTTTGGGTTTGAGATAATGTGTGCAACTACCTTCTCAATACCCAGGTTCTCTGTCTTACAGGGGCCTGTAATGGCGGCACCGGCCTCCAGCTGGGCTCCGGGTGCAAGGTGAGAGCCACAGGTAATCACAGCTACACAGTTCTTGATGTTGCCTACATCATACTCTCCTTTGAGTATTGGCCAGTCAGGAGCTGCTTCTCTTTTTGTAACCATTTTATATGCCTCCGAGTGCGCTCATCACAAGCAGCAGCAGTCCGGCGACTCCCAGGCCAACTACGATACCGTAAAAGGTATTGCCATAGAAACCAGCCTGCATGGAAGTGTTTTCACGTCCTGCAAATGAGCTGAGCAATGGCTTGTTGGGCGAAAGGGAGTTTACAAGATCATCTGCTATCTTATCCAGTTCATCAAGCTGTACCATGACAGGATCCATGGAATATGCTATAACATCCTCTCTCTCTGCAGCGAGCAAAGAGGTGAGGGGATCCAATACAAGATGTGCCTCTGGGGCTACATGAATCATGCTCATTCCAGTTCCTCCTTGGAAGGCAGAAGCCCTGCACCTGTTACCATATATGCATCTCTCTTTACACGCTTGTAGAATCCGCTAAAGGAAACGTACCATATAGCGACTCCTATAAGGATTGTAAGGGACCCGGACGCAAATGGGGTAATGGTAGCAACTATTCCTGCAATTATCATTGCAATAGCACCTTTCTCGAAAGCACACGCAAGTGTACGGTCCTGTTTCTCATCAGGTCCGAGGTTTGCATTGTAGGGGTGCAGAATTGCAAGACCGCCTGCAATGAAGATGACTGCTATGTATCCGGTTGTCATGACTCCGCTTGCGACTCCCTGGGCCACGACCACGCCGTTGACTACTTCGTCAAAGAACATGAATGTCCCGATCATAGAAGTGCTGAGGCCGACAATGGTTATGGCACCCGCGGCTGCAATTTCGGTCATGGACTGTACCATTATCGGTATGCCCATATTGAGTACCTTGTTAGCAAGGAAACCTACTACGAGTCCTATTAGGCCAGCAAAAATCAGTGCTACTATGGGTCCGAGTATTCCTCCGACTGCAAGTCCGAATGTAGTTGCTATTATACCTATACCGAGGGCAAGCATGCCGATTGAAGGTACACCCGTACCTAATCCGTAATTTGCGACTCTCCTGACTGCTGCAGCGCCCCATACGATGCCGCATATCGCACCAAGGGCACCTAAGAATGACATGTACGGTCCTACAATGTCAACAAGGAAATACGCTCCATATATTCCTAAAAGGCCTCCTACTATTCCGAAGGCGATTATGTTATTCTGGGGAATTACCGCATGGGCTCCTCCTCCTCCTCCGCCTGCTGACATTTTACATACCTCCGATTGCTACTACACCCATGATGGCAGCTAAGAATGTTGCAACAAAGGACGCGAACACAGCTTTTGGGAATCTCTTGAACTTGGGGTCATGGAAACCTTCGATGGTTCCTCCGATGTTGTATGAGGGTATGACCGCATTAACAAAGAAAAGACCAATAGCGAAAATGCTTGCAATTCCTATGAAGTCTGCCTCAGGCAACCCATTCTCGATACTGAGAAGGGAATAGTATATCAAAGACCCGCCAAATCCTCCAAGTCCGGCACCTATGATGCCGCTTATGAAAGATGCTGTCGGTATTGCGTGACCCTCTGTGCCCTGTGATACATAGAGGTCCTGCCTGTCCTTCGTTATGGGGTCATACTTGACCTTTGCAGATGCTGCCGGGCAACCAACGCCATAAACATACATCCACTGTCCGACAAGCATTGTAACTGATATCATTATCATGGCACCAACAGTTCCGGATGCTATGATAAGTCCCATACTGTCAGTCACATTCATCATGTACCCTGCTGTTACAAGGCCGGTAAGACCTGCCCCTGCAGCAAGCTGAACTGTACCTGTACCTACTCCAGTTGCCTGTGCCATAGCTGCCGGGGCTCCACCTACAGGTACTAAATGGACACCCAATGAAATAAGTACACCACCGAGGGTAATTAAAAGTATATTAAGAAAATCTTCTGCTATAATTCCAACAATATCTATCAAGCTGCCACCTCTGCTTCCTCATCTATCTTATAAGGCCCAAATGCCTTACGAGCAGCTACTTCGATCTTCCTGTTCCATATAGCCAGCAACAGTACAATGACAACACCTGCTATGATGGATTCCCATCCAAGGGTTTCATTGATCGAAGGATCGAATACTACAGTTATCCATCCGCTGAGGAACACGACCATACCGAAGGCAATCCCTGTGGCAGGTCCTCCGAACTTGGCACAGAACCATGAGTTGTCGATACCGTTCCTGATACCGGATTCTGCTTTCCTCACGATGTTTCCGGAGTTGGCGGCGTTCAGGCCTGACCCGAACTCCACGTTCTGGAATTCACGTTCTGCACCATAGTGGACATCACCTGTGGAAGATCCTATCGCACCGACAGTGATTCCCCAAATGAATGCCAGCAGTGGCAGTGAGAATGGGTGTCCCATAACGGCTGTCATAAGATACGATACAACAAGTATACAGAAAGTAGTAATGAATGCGTATCCCATAATGACAGGGGTGTGTGATTGTACGATGTCAAGATATAGTGGCTGTTTGAAACGTTTTTGGCTTGCTACTCTGCCAAAATAACCTGTGACTGAATAAGTACCGTGTACAACTGCTCCGACAATGGCTCCTATGGCCAGTGCCAGGATAACAGATGCGCCGGTGCTCATCAGAACAGCAGCAGTAGTTCCACCGATCGCACACATAAGTGCATTCGATGGTGGTTCACCAGAAATAGCTTTGTTATAGATCCTGTGTGGATACATCATCTGGGGCGCTAATTGCACTTGGGAGTTCGGGTTACTCTGGGACCCTACATCAGATTCAAGGTCCTCCGAGGCACCAGCAATAGTTGCTGCGGCTCCGATCAGTGCCATTACGCCCATACTTGTGAGCGGTTCCATTCACATTTCCTCCTTTTTATTTTATCATTCTTAAGGGTAAATAGCACCAGAGATACAACACTGTCTGTTCTATCTCCTATCATACTTGATATGGCGTAAACTAACGTCAGGTGGTTTGCATTATATTAAATACTTATTAAACCTTTCGAATGAAATCTTATGAAAAACCCTTGTGACCTATTAAAATCGCATATTAACGAAGGTACAAAAATATAATTTTCCATCTATATAATATTTTGACTACTTAACTCGTGTCATTCCCGCCGGTCAAAGTTAAGTATATATATGTCCGGCCTGGGCTTTTTACCGCTGCCTCTGGCAAAATCCATGTAACATCTGCTGCATAGCAGGCGGGAGTTGAGGGAAGCTATTTCTGCGGTGCCGGGCACAAGTCTTGCAAAAAGGAATGATGGCTCTACTTCAAGATCTAAAGATGCGGCTTTGAGGTATTCTCTTATGTGCTCTTCAAATATCTCGAGGTCATCCGCCTGGAGTCCCCTTGTATTGATCGTAATACCGCAGCATCCGCAGGGAAGTGCAAAGATATCCTCCTCGATGAGGAAAACAGGTTTGGCAAGAATGTTCCTTAATTTGTTCTCAAGTTGCCCGCGGTTCTTTGATAGTCTGTCTGTTATTCTCATATACTTCTCTCCGTATTCAGGGGCTGAAGCAGTTGTTGCTCACCCTCGGAAGAGTATATCTGTACGACCCTCTCCGTGAGCCTTTTGCAATATCCGCACCTGATGCATACCTTATCGCAGCGCTTCCATTGGGAAATAGCGCCTTCGAGTTCCTTGTTAGGTATGTAGAACAGGTCCCTTATGTCCTTCGGGCAGTCAAGCAGGTCCATCAGATTGCCATCGTAGTGCCTTCCTGCATATGCTCTGACGTTGTTCAGTATCCAGTTGGGAAAGTGTGTCCTTCCGCCGATCTTGAACGTATCCGTTATATGTTCGTACTCCTTGAGGTCCTCAGGCCTTATCCAGGGTGATTTAATAAGCTGCTGAGGGTCGTTGATCCTGAGTGAGAGGCACTTATAATAATAGTAATCGTCAAGAACGTTCAGTTTCGGGCCAGGACCGTTGGCATGTGAGAAGAAGTTGAAGTGTGCGTACCTGAAAGGGCACTGGTATAGACATCCTTCATTCACCAGTAGCTTCAGCCCGCAGGAGACTGATTCTTTGATGGCTTCAAGCTTTTGGAAGTCCCTGTTGACAGCAGGATCTATAACAATAGTGTCTGCGCCCAGTTCCTCGTAGAACACTGCTTTCTGCGGCGAGTCCACGAAGGAAAGCACTGACACTACTACTTCCATGTCATATTCTCTTGAGAGCATCTCTACAAAATAAGGCTCTGCAACTGTAATGGAATCAATGCCTGATTTATTGAGCTGGTCAAAGTACCAGTTGATCTTATTGAAACCCTGGGGAGTCAGGTGCTGCCCTCCCATGCATGAACTGTTGAGGACCACTTCCATCTTAACGCCCTTTTCGTGCGCATACTCGGTCTGCTCCCGTATCTCCTCAAGTCCTGGCGCGCTTAGGTTTGTCCTCCCGGTTCCAACATAGTCGGGAGCCCCGGCCATATACACAGCATAGATATCTTCCGGACAAGCTAACAGGTCCTGAAGTCCTTCCATATGCCCTGCGTGCGGTACGTAAAGTTTCATTGTTTGCTGGTAATCCTGAATTAAGATAAGTATTTTGGTATGCGGAGGCCAAAACTATATCATGTTTCAGCTATCTCTTTATGGTATGATACTTGGCGCCTCATCCTTCGCAGGCAGTTTTTCGCAGATAGCATCAGAAGTGGAATCCATAGAACTCTACATTCCCAAGATGGGACTTTACAGCAATGCGATACTCAGGAATGATCTTCTTGACAAGATAATCGATGAGCTGTCGACAATTGATCTGTACACTTCCCTGCATGCACCTTATTTTGCCGCCTCGCCCACTTATCCGCAGGATGTACTGGTGGACACCGGGGACATGGATGATGTTGCTTTCCGGCTTATCCGGGAATCCATAGAGATTGCAGGCAGGCTTGGTTCGCGTGCTGTGGTGCTGCATCCGGGAAGAGTAAACGGCAATCGTGAGAGGGCTTTCTCCTCAATGGTCGGCAATCTCCGCTCAATCGCCCAAACAGCAGAAGAGCATGGGGTAATGCTGGGTCTTGAGAACAAAGAAGGTACGGATCAGGGCAATTTATGCACCGGCTATGCAGAGCTGATAAGAGCGATCGAGGAAGTCAATTCTGATAATCTGGGTATAACTTTTGATATAGGGCACGCCAATCTTACGTGCGGGGGCAATATGGTGAAGCTGCGCGAGTTCGCAGGCGCCATAGCTACGTATGTAGTGCATGTGCACGTACACGATAACAGGGGCATATGGCTGGAGCATTACGATGGTGACGAGCACCTGGCACCGGGAAAAGGGATAATAGACTATAGCGTCCTCAACGAACTGACCGGCTACAGAGGCATCTACAACATGGAAGTCTTTTCCATGGAAGATGTGGTGAAAGGCAGGGAAACAATCCTTAATGCTATCCGCATACCTTAGGCAGCTGCTGCTCCATTGTAGTTGGGAGGCACCACAAGCACCAGCACATCGGATAACTGCAATACTTTTTCAGTTACAGTGCCTAAAAATTTCTTAATGCCGCTCTTCCCCTGTGTACCCATCACTATCCTGTCCACGTTGCGCTCTTTTGCCACCTCTACTATTTTTTCAGGGGCACTGCCATCCATTATGATCGTTTCGATGAGTTCTTCCTGGCATCCCATCTTCATGAGTGTGTCTTTGATAGCCTGAAGTGCATTCTCAGCACCTTCATTGCGCCATGTTTTCCTGGTAATGCCCTTGTCAGGCACTACATGGAGGACTATTAACTGGTAGTCGTGTTTAATTGCGATCTTAGCTGCAACCTTTGCAGCATTCTCCGCATATGCCGAACCATCTGTTGGTATCAAGATTTTCATTATTTGGGGATATGTCACGCAAATATTAAATATTTGGGTTTGTAATGTATGTATTATACTGGCTGCAATACAATTTATGATCAAGGAAGTGCAAAGGTGAACAAATACCAGAAATTCAAGAAAATGGATACTAAGAGTTATTCAGATGTGACCCGCTTCCTCAAGAAGACCACACATCTCACAGCAAGGGAATGGGTGACTGCCCGCCTATGTGCGGATTTCAAGAACCTTTCCAACCAGTCAGAAATGACCTGGATAGGAGAAAAGCTTCCTGAGCTTGTTCCCTTCATGGAAGAAACATACACCAGGCAGGAAGTCTCCAATGCGCGTGCAACCTTCAAAAAGAAAGTCCAGCGAAGTGGAACTACATTCTTCTATGCATACTATGCAGGCCTGATCACCCAGGAAGAGATGCTCGGAATAATTCACCAGATCGTTACAGACATCAAAAAGCTCATGGTCACAGAAGGCAGCGAAGTCCCTGAGGAACATGCAACTGAGGTCCAGCTATTGATCGCTGAGGTGCTTCGCAGGATAAACGAGTCCCTGGACGAGGATTAAAAGGAAGGCATGGGTTTGTTGCATTTATCGCAGCGATCTGCGATATCTTTCGATCATCCTCATCTCTATCTGTCTCAGATACCTGGCCTGCACTACTGATACATACAGGGTGCTGTCGCCAAGTTTCACAACTATGTCCGACTCCTTTGGGATGCTGAACTCTACAGGATATATGGCAGGTCCCCCGCAGGTCGTGCACAGCCTGAAATCCTTGCCAGATTTTTTTATGAATTCTTCTACTTCTTTCTCTATCCGGATTTGCACTGGATTGTCTGTCATGGGACTAAACCCTTCTTTTCACTACTTAAGTTTTATTCTTCTCCCGGCAGCAGGCCTTCCCGGGCAAATTTAAATTTAATGAGTTCCAATGTATGCTCCATGTTAATGAAGGATAAGGGAAAACTCGTTATCTGGCCTGTATATATCGACAAGACCAGATCAAGAAGTAATGGCCGTATTATCTCTCGGAAGTCCTCTGTGAGTGAACCTACTCTCCAGGAAATAGGCCTTGCAGCCCAAAAGCTGGGAATGGCCCCGGAAATTGAAGCTGATAAAGCTTATCCGAAGTCCTGGTGGGAGTCTAAAGGCAGGGTCCTGATAGATAATACTGCACCAAAGACAGCGCTAGCCCGAAAGATAGCTTCCACCATCAAAGACATGCGCTCCGGTCAGACAAAATAATCCTGTTGATACTTACAGCAAGCAACCCCAAAGCAGGGAACGATCAAAAAATGAGTAAATAGTGATCTCTGGATCAAAATTATAAATCAAAAAGGTCCTGTTCCCTGGAAATCTCAGGGAAGAGGCCATATTCCAAAGCTGGCGTCAAGTATCATTATTACCAGGCCGATTACCACGCCTGAGGCAACTACTGTCTTTGGATTGATATGTATTGCTTTCTTGTCAGCCTCGTAATAGCGCATGAGGCCGGCCGATGACATCAGCCCGCTGCCGCTGGATTTCTTCTTTGTCATTATTATCTCCGTGAACCTTTATTCAGTGATATATGATTAGTTGTTATATTAGTTATTTGCTATCATTGATGGACTTAATCATTTAAAAGATTGTGCCTCAGGGAAGCACCTCGTCCAGCAGGAAAGGCGGGTGGAACACACCATTCTCAGTGATTATCCCGCTGATGTTCTCCATTGGGGTAGCGTCAAAAGCAGGGTTGTACACCTTTACATCTGCTGGTGCAGTCTGGGCACCCCTGCAGAACCTGAGCTCGTCCTCATCCCTCAGTTCTATGGTCACAGTCTCTTCCCAGCCCTCAAAATCAAAGGTTGAGACCGGTGCCGCGACATAGAACGGTATTTCATGTTCCTTTGCCAGCACCGAGAGGGTGTAGGTTCCGATCTTATTGAACACTGCATCCCCTGTTATCCTGTCCGCTCCAACAATAATCTTGTCTACCATACCCTTTCTCATCACATGCCCGGCCATAGAGTCGGTAATAAGTGTCACCGGGATATTGTCCTGCATTAATTCCCATGTTGTGATCCTGCTTCCCTGGTTTAGGGGACGGGTCTCGCAGGCTATCACATTGATCTTCTTCCCTGCCTCCACTGCCGAGCGCACTACGCCAAGAGCAGTACCCCAGTCCACACAGGCCATCCTTCCGGCGTTGCAGTAGGTCATAACGGTATCACCGTCCTTGAGCAGTTTTGCCCCATGCTTGCCTATCATCTTATTAGTAGCCACATCTTCATTTGCGATGTTCTTTGCTTCGGAAAGGGTAATGTCCCTGATGCCTTCCACATCGTAGGCATCTGATGTTGCATCGATGACCCTGTCAACTCCCCATGCCAGGTTCACTGCGGTAGGACGTGTGGCCTTGATGGTCTTTGCAGCTATATCCATGTCCCTTATCAACGCATCCATCGTGCCGGCACTGCTCAGCGTGGCTGCAAGCGCTACTCCGAAACCACCGGCTGCACCAAGAGCCGGCGCCCCTCTTACCCGAAGGGACCTGATGGCTTCGCAGAGGGAGCTCAGAGTGTTACACTCAATTACCTTATATTCCAGTGGAAGAAGGGTCTGGTCAATCATTACAATAGAGTTTGATTCGTCATTCCAGTCTATGGTTCTCATAATATCTATCCGAATAAAAGACAAGCCTTAGATAAAAATGTGAAGGTCAGCTTACACATTTGAAACCAATTATACTTAATAATGTTTCGAAAAGTCTAAAATCTGAGGATATAAACACATTATGGGAATTTGGGTTTGGCTTTTAGGTTATTCTGATGGGGGAACTGCGACAGCTCAGTTTTTCAGCTCTTGCTCTTGTTCAGACTGTGGTAGGCGGGGGATTAGGTATATGAAGAAATGGTTAGTGTTGATTACTCTTTCAATGGCGATGTTCATCATAGTCATTGACACGACGATAATGAATGTGTCGATATCGGCTTTGATAGTAGATCTGGATACCAGTGTGAGAGGTATCCAGAGTGCTATCTCGCTCTATGCTCTGGTCATGGCATCCTTTATACTCATAGGTGGTAAACTTGGGGACATCCTGGGCAAGAAAAGAACTTTTTTGATTGGCTCAGTTCTTTTTGGTATAGGCACTTTCACGGCTTCCATAAGCCCCAGTCTGGGTGTTTTAGTCATTGGCTGGTCTGTTTTCGAGGGTTTGGGTTCGGCGCTGATGCTTCCCAATATCCAGACACTACTGAGAGACGAGTATCAGGGAAAAGACCTGGCTTTTGCCTATAGCATAGTCAGCGCTATCGGTGCAGTAGCAGTGGCCGTAGGACCCATCGTAGGTGGTTTTCTGACGACCTTTTATACATGGCGCTGGGCTTTCCTCGGGCAAGTGTTGATAGTGATTACAGTGCTAGTGCTCAGTCGCAGCATCGAAGCCGATGTGCCCCTCCCAAGGAAGCCGAAGTTCGATTTTGCAGGGGCATTTCTATCAGTTCTGGGCTTGTTTTCCATTGTCATGGGTATTTTGCTGGGACAGACCTACGGATTCTGGCTGGCCAAGCAGCCGCTGGTGATCGGATCATGGGAAATAGCTCCCTTCGGTCTCTCCGTAACCCCTATCCTGATAGGGCTGGGTGCATTATTGATAATGTTATTGTTCAGGTGGGAAAAGCGGCAGGAAGAAACAGGTGGTGATGGCCTGTTCAAACCATCGCTCTTCAGCACCCAGGGACTTACGCCGGGATTCATTGTCCGTAATCTCCATATGGCCATTATGGCAGCCTTCCTTTTTACATTCCCGCTGTTGCTGCAGCTGACATTCGAGTTCTCTGCCTTACAGACAGGGTTTGCCCTTCTTCCCTTTTCGATAGTTGTACTGATATCTGCCATAATCGGAGCCAAACTAACGGGCCGGTTCATTGCAAAGCGCATTATACAGGCAGGATTCCTGCTGGCCATCCTCGGCCTGGGAATAGTTGCATGGGCGGTTAAGCCTGATGTGCAACCTTCCGATATGAGCCTGGGGGTGGTATTCGGCGCAGGCGTGGGATTGATAGCTTCCCAGATACTGAACCTTATTTTCTCCTCGGTAGATGAGAAGGACACTCCTGAGACCTCAGGTCTGAACGGCACCTTCGAGCAGCTTGGTAATTCAATAGGCGTGGCCCTGGTGGGTACTATTATGCTGAGCACACTGCTTATCGGTTTGCAGATGAGCATTGAGGAAAGCACTGAGATTCCTGAGGAATATAAGCCTGAACTGCTTGCGGCTGTGGAAAGTAGTGTAGAGCTGGTTTCGGACACCCAGCTACAGTCGACGCTGGAAGCATCAGGTGCTGATGCTGCAATGCAGGCAGAGCTCATGGATATTTATGCTCAGAACCGAACGAAGGCCTTTAAAATAGGGATTATCTTCCTGATCTTCCTGGCCATGGTGGGCCTGGTGTCCACCGTCGGGTTATCGAACAGGAAGCTCTGAGGATTAAATGTGAGGATGCCCAAGAAGAAAGGCATAATCATTTGTTTTTGCTCTCTCCTATAAGCTCAGCTATCCAGTGTGTGTCTTCAAAACTTCCCAGGACGGTCCGCACCACCATTGTAAGAGGAGTGCTTATGAGTGCTCCTGCAGGCCCTAACACGAAACCCCAGTATATAAGGGACAGGAATACGACAGATGGCGATAATTCCAGTCCCTTCCCTGCAAGTGAGGGGAACAGGAGGTTCTCAGAAAGACCGTTTACGATCAATATGGCCACTACAATAACCAGAGCACCCAGGGGGCCATGCTGCAAAAGCGCAAGGATCGCCGGAGGGATAACGGCTAGTGTCAGGCCTATATATGGGATATAGCCTAGCAGGAATGCCAAAAAACCCCAAAGGAAGGCAAATTCAATATTTGCGATGAGCAGAATGATAGTAGTTCCAATGCCCATCACAAGATTGGTTTTTGTACGTATCACCGCATAGTCCATTACCTGGCCGCCTAAATTCTTGATGTTTACTGCAAGTGTAAAACGCTCTTCGACTTCTCTTTGGACCTTCTCCGAAATTCCTATGGCATCTAACAACAGGAACGCAGTTGTGATTATTATGAGACCGATTGTTGTTGCAGCACTTACAGTTCCTGAAAATATCGATGCCAGAGAAGCCAGCAGGAAAATTCCCACGTCGCGGGCGATAGACCCCAGGGAGATATCAAGATTCTCTATGTATGGAATGTATTCCATAAGGCTGTCAACTCTCTCTGCCAGGTTGCTCTGGTAAGCAGGGGTCAGTTCATTGAACTGCAGTATAGCACTGACTGTAAGGATGCTGACAACCACAACGATCACCAGGAACAGCAGGATGACAAGGGCGATACTGATCACAGGATGTACTCCTCTTTTCTGGAGCTTGTATATCAAAGGAGCAAATATGAGTGTTGCAAAGAGTGAGAACAGGATGGGTATCAATATTGGTGCGATCGCCCGCATTCCAATTGTCAGAAGTACCACGGCAACTATAATGAATAGAAGCTTTGCGGGCGCGGAAAATGTGTCAGTTTGTAAATTTCTCATGCACATACCTCTTGGATATTCATTAATATCTATTATCTATATACTTTATTATATAAGTCCCGATCTACCTGTTTTCCATCCATTTTGCAAGAACCCGCACATCATTTGTAAGCCATGTAGATTGCCACAACTCCCTCCAGAATAAGCAAACCAGCTGTGATCCATAACAAAAATTGAGCGCCCACTATTACATTCGTTGCCAGGGTTACCCCTATTATTATACTGATGATTCCGAAAGCTCCGATGCCCCAGCCCTCACCACCAAAAGCAGCGATCAGGGATGTGATGCCTATGACTATACCCATGATCCCAAGAATGAACACAAGGGTTGCAGGCAAGATAAGGGCGCTCTGCAAAGGGTGCTGCAAGACCAGGATACCTGCAAGTACACCAATAACACCACTAAGGAGTTTCCATATCCATTGAGACCTGTTCTGGAAAATGCCAAGTATAAGGAATAGTCCCTGTATAAGCCACCAGAGACCAATAAGCAATGTGATCACGGTCAGGGTGGCTCCTGTCCATGTCAGCAACATTACTCCAAATATGAGGGAGGTTATACCTCCCAATAGCAGAGCCTGATTGTTTATATTATATTCATCGATTGTAGTTTCCATTCCACTCCCCCTTGAAAATTCGATTTTACCCCTTTCTGATAATCCATATCTGTGTTCTTCTTATTCTTTCTCAAGAAAGTCGAGATATTAGGTCAATTATCTTCGATAGCATCCTGTTTTTATCCGTCTTCTTATCTGTTTCTATATCTCTTTTAAAAGAATTATAAATTACTTGAAACTATGAGCAGAAACAGAGTTCCGTTTGTATCTTCCTGCATCTACCCACTTCTATCATGCGCTTCTATGGGTGTTAGTTTTTGTAGACCGGTTTACTTATACGCCCAGTATATAGTGCTGATTCCCGATATGATCATCAGGAAAGCTGTTCCAAATAGAAGTACCACTCCACCTATAAGGACATTGAATATTAACAGCAGTCCGATTATGATGCTTACAATCCCCAATATCCCGGTCCCCCATCCATCTCCCACTAGGGCAGCAATCACAGCTAGAATGCCCATGCTCATACCCAGTATCCCTAAAACTAGTGTCAGGGTGATTGTACCAATCACAGGGATCAGAAGTGGATGTTGAAGAACAAGAATACCTGCAAATATGCCAATAAGGCCTCCAGTCAATTTCCAGATCCACTTGGACCGGTCAATGAAAATGGAGAATATCATGAATATTCCCTGGACCAGCCACCAGAGACCGACCAGCATCATGATCGCAGATAGAGTCGCTCCAGGCCATGTAAGTAACAAAATACCAAATATAATGGAGGCAATCCCTCCCAGCACGGCTTCCTGGCTATTCACTTTCTGTATATAGTCTGCATTTGACATTCATTTACCCCACAATTTATATTAACTATACTTAGATTTGATATTCTGGCAACATATGTATGATATCGGAAGAAGATGCAAGTTTGTGTTCTTTCATTGAGACTATCTTACGTTGTCAGGCGATATCCCTGGAATGCTCCCTCCAGGAAAAGCAAAAATGGAAAGGGAAGAATTCCTGTTCGCTATCACTTTACCGACCTGATTATATCTTCCAGGTAATCCACAAGTACACCCAGCAATGCTCCTCCATAACCCAAAAGGCGCCACATCTGCCTGAATTGCACCAAGGGAGGATCTGACCCCCAAAAACCCTCATTCCTAATGCAAGACCTCTGTTTTTTTCAGTAGTTTACTATAATTCATTATCTCTCTTAAAAGACTTATAAGTTTAATGGAACTATAAGCAGAAGTAAAGTTCCATCGGCTTCTGAAGGCATATATCCATAAGAAGAACCGACTTCAGTAATTCCATGCTCCATCACTATGTAACATTGTGTCGAAAAGTCTAAATCTTACGATGCAAACAAGATTATGAGGATTTGTTTTTAGCTTGTATGTTACATTCATTGTAGGCGTGAACTCAGTTTGTTTTGTTCCTGCTTACATGCAGGCCATCTCATGAGGATTAGGTCATGAGGAAATGGCTGGGAGTTATAAATGTCTGAAATAGCACTAGAGAAAAAGACTAAGATCCTCTACTGGGTCACACTCATAAGAGCAGGTCTTGCACTTACTCTGGGTCTTGCAGTGATATTTATTTTCCTGCCTGGAGAGCAAGTGCCAATGTTGGTAGACTTTATGGGAATGTTCTGGTTAATGAACGGTATTATCATCCTGCGCTGGGGTATTCGAAGTAATGAAAAAAAAATAATTCCAATTTTAGCTGGCATCGTCGGTATCCTTACAGGTTCTATCGTGCTGATCGGTTGGCCGTTTCCCAGAGCATTAGGTATGTTTGTCTTGGGGACAGTGATCCTGATGACCGGCATTTTACGTGTGATAGGTGGCTTTTCCATAGAAGAGAAAGAATTTTTTCAAAGGCCAAAGAGTGTCATATCCTTAGGCTTCTTTGAGATGGTTCTGGGCCTATTGCTGATGTATATACGTGCCAAGGATGATTATAGATTATATCTGGTGGCAGGCCTGTGGGCCCTGTTTGGCTTCATTGTCCTTTTCAATGATGCTATGAAGCTGCGCCAGCAGCTTCGACAGCAAGACACCAATGATATCAATGCCGGACCTGGCCAGATAAATTAGAATTAATGATGCACTTATTTCCTCAGGGAACGAACCTGTTATCTTCAGGATTGGCGAAGTAGACTACCAGATCCGAGGACGGCATGGCAATCTTTTTGTTTATGAGGGCTTTGTATACGGCAGTGTTAAGCCTGTCCTCAGAGATGCGGATTTCCACATAATTCTCTATCCAGCACCTAATCCTGAACTTAACCCCCGACTCGGTGAATTCGAGAAGCAAAGCCTGTACAGGTTTCTCCTGCATGAGCCACTTCTCTTTTTTCAGGGCATCCAGGATGAGATCGCGTAAGTACTCTATGTCCGGTCCATAGGATATTATCACATCAGTCTCAACGCGGAACATCTTTTCAGGTATTGAATAGTTTGTGACCATGTCTGTGCCGATTATTGAGTTGGGAATTACTACAAGCCGGTTATCTCTGGTCAGGATACGTGTTGACCGCCAGCCAATCTCTATCACATCACCCCATGTATCAAGTTGTTCTATCCTTATACGGTCTCCAATCCTGAAGGGACGGTCGATAAGGAGCATAATTCCTGTGATGATATTGCTGATGGTTTCCTTGGCAGCAAAGCCCACTATGACGCCACCTATTCCCAGCGCAGCAAGCATCGCAGTCAATGCGGTCTCGTTGATCTCTAAATAGTCAAGGAGTATAAGGAGAGCAAAAAAAGATACTGTAACCATAAGGATATTTCGTATGGAGTAGATCAAGCGCTTGTCAATAGCCCCGCGATCTCTCAGCGGTACTTTTGAAAGGTACCAGTTAGAAACAATCGATATCATACGATAGCTCATATGGAGCCCGACGATCCAATATATAACAAAGAAAATATCATCCGTGAACTTCCCATAGGTTCCAAGGTATTCCCCCAGCAATCGGATTATCGCCTGAGTACCAAGAAGGATGATTATTATCAGCAGAAAGCTCTCAAAAAGGTGGAGGATCCTGTCGTCCAGTTCTGATTCGGTCTTTCTGATCCTGGACCAGAACAGATGCTTCAGTATTAACCGGCTTGCCAGTATAGCACTTGCAGTGAGTACGATTATAGCGGTAATTCTGAGGAGTACACTCCCGGTTGTCAGCACGGTATCAGTTGCTATCAACGATATAGTTCCTCCATTTATGATGATATATCCTTGCAACGTTTTCAATGAAACTCATGATTTAAGTTCTAAACAGTGCCAGTTTCCAAAAGTGCTGGCAATTCTTCAACATCTTCTTTTTCCGGAGCATCCGGCGGGAGCGTCGCTACTATCCGGGCGTACCAGTTGCTTGCAGGACCCGAGGTGATCCCATGTGCAAAGACGCTTATAATGACTGTTGTTATTACAGCCAAGCCTATGGTTCCCGAAACTTTTATCCCTTCAAGTCTTTCAATGGCGATGAGCATAAGGACAATAGATGCAAGACCCCTCGGACCAAACCAGCCAATGAACAGGCCAGTCCTAATGTCAAGATGGCTTCCAATAAGCGAGATAACTACAGGGACCATGCGAACGACCGTAAGGCTAAGCACGGCATATGCGAATATTTTCAGGTTTACAAGGGGAAGATACTCTACCGACATGACTCCCAGGATAAATAAGACAGCAAGGCTAAGTGTATTCCCTTCGGCTTTTGGAAGGATCACTTCCTCCTCGGTAAGTTTCCTTGCTGTCGTCCTTGTTGCAAGGCCTGCAGCGAAAGCTGCAACGAATCCACTTCCTCCTATATATTCTGCCACAATCCAGGAGATTAGGGCCAATGTTAAAAATCCAGTCCTATAGTATATCTCTGACATCGACCCGCTCATAAAGGCCCTGCTGAACAACCATCCCCCAACAAGGCCGATGACTATACCAACAATTATCCCAAATCCTATCTGTTCAAGTGCGATGGTAAGGAATGTTCCCAGGGGCTTGTTCATTTCCTCAACTGTTTCAAGCGCAATGACAAAAATGAATAATGGCATGACAGCACCGTCATTAAGCCCGCTTTCAATGATCAGGCCCTTTCGGACCAGAGTCGGTACCTTACGTTCTTCCACCACCTTCTGAGCAAGAGCTGCATCTGTAGTAGCAAGAATGACTCCGAGCAATGCTGCCTCTGTAAAGGTGATGTCAGGAAAAAGCAGAGTTGCAAACGCTGTTCCCAGACAGATCGTAAGTGGAAGTCCAAAAAAGAGCAGTCGTGATGAAAGCCGCTCTTTCAGAAACAGCGAGTGTAACCCTATTGCTGATGCATCGGAGAAAAAGGTAAGCACCAGTGCAACCTTGATTATCCCCAGAACGAGTCCGCTTTTAGGAGAAAGGGATATCAGATCAAGCCCTATGGGACTAAGAAGCATTCCTGCTGCAAGGAACATCATCTGGGCAGTAACAACTGTCCCGGCAATCTTCCTGGAAAACAGGCCAAAAACAAATAATAGTGTTCCGAATATCAGGACAAAGGTCGTAAGTTCATTTGCCATTGATTTACTCTGTTTCTTGTTAATCTGCCGAATATGATACAAACTTGTTCGGTGGCTTCTGAATGCAAAACACTTGCATTTACCTACTATCCAGAAACTCTTGTCCTGAAATTTTGACGATCAACTCCTTCTTACTGATGAATCTTTTTCAAACCCCTGTAACTTCCGGATTTATATTTTCGATATCTTTTGCATGCTTTCCCATTTCCCCGCTTACGAACATCAAAAGGATAAGCCCAGCCAGACCAACTACCAGGATCATGACCATGACACCTATAAGGTCGTTGAAGTAGACTACAAAGAAAGCTACAACAAGTACCAGAAGCGACAGATTCGTTGCCTGTGTCATCAAAGGTATGAGGCCATTTGCTATCTCCTCGTAACGTGCACGCACCAGCAGGGCAATAGCCAGCGGAATGAGCATCAAAAAGATGAGAGATCTGGCAATTGCCCAGGGGTCGACAGTGACTCCTGTAAGCAAGAATGGTAGAATGATAGGTACATACACTATGGTAACGACCATCAGAAGCACCATCATGCCAACTGCAAAGGCAGGATCTCCCTTTGCCACCTGGGCAAGTTTTGGAAGGAATGGAGCTCCTGCGGCAGTTCCTATAAGGACAAGTCCTATTGAAAGTCCCTCCGAGAGCGGTATAACAAATAAGATCAGGAGTGACAGGAGTGGCACTAGCACAAAGTTGGCTACCAGTGTCAGAATCAGCAGCCGTGTGTTCTTCAGAGGCTTGATGATCTGCTGCAGTGTGAGGGAGAACCCCATTGCGAGCATGCTGGTGAGTACGAAGATCACCGTTGCAAGGACTCCGATGGTCCCGAGGAATTCTGCAAAAGATACTGTCTCTACCATGTCGCCACTTCTGTCCTCTCTTAATTACTGAATGTATCAGGTGCTGCCGATACCCTCCAGTAGCTTTTCCATCACTCTGTCTATGGTGAAGCTGGCTGCCTTCTGACGTGGTGGGAATTCCACAAAGGTTGATAAAAAATCACCAACTATGCTTTGTGCCGGCACCAGAAGGAAAGCATGATCAAGCATCCAGTCATAGTATGTATTGGATGTCATGTCTGCGCGCTCATATGGATCCGTTCGCAGATTGAATATCTTTGGGACGCGCAGCTGTATGAAAGGTTCGGCCCATACCTGCAGGGTCCCGACAGCACGCTGTTCCATGAACACCAGCTTCCAGTTGTCATACCGTACTGCAACCAGATCCCCATCATCGGAGAAGTAAAATAACTCAGTGCGCGGGGACTTTTTCTCCTTGCCTGTCAGATAAGGCAACAGGTTATAACCATCCAGATGCACCTTGAAGTTCTTCTCACCAACCTGGTACCCTTTCTTAAGCTTCTCTCCGATGTCCGGCACCCCTGCAGCGGCAAGGAAACTGGGCAGCCAGTCCATGTGACTGATGATCTCATTGGATACCACGCCTGCAGGCACCTTGCCCGGCCAGCGCACGACCTCAGGAACACGGAAAGCACCTTCCCAATTCGAATTCTTCTCGCAGCGGAAAGGAGTCATAGCTCCGTCTGGCCAGGAATTCATGTGAGGTCCGTTGTCTGTGCTGTACATGACAATAGTATCCTCTGCAATACCCAGCTCGTCAAGCAGATCAAGCATCACACCAACCTGCCTGTCATGCTCGATCATGGCATCGTGATACTCCGACTGCCAGCGCCCGGCCTGGCCGCGGATCTCTTCGGGGATGTGCACCCTGAAATGCATCCAGGTTGTATTGAGCCAGACAAAGAAGGGCTTACCAGCTTCCTTCTGGCGTTTGATGAAGTCAATAGCAGCCCCTATGAACTCCAGATCAACCTTCTCCATGCGTTTCCTGTTTAGCGGACCAGTATCTTCGATCAGTTGTCTGCCTACACGGCCCCAGCGAGGGTCCTCGGTGGGATCGTCTTCATCAATGGCCCAGGAATGCATCACTCCCCTCGGACCAAAACGCTCCTTGAAGTGAGGGAAGTCCTCCTCAGGCGGATAGTCGGGCAGTTCCGGCTCCTCTTCGGCATTCAGGTGGTAGAGGTTTCCGAAGAACTCATCAAAGCCATGGACTGTGGGAAGATATTCATTCCGATCTCCAAAGTGGTTCTTGCCAAACTGGCCTGTTGCATAGCCCTGGGATTTCAGCAGTTCGGCAATGGTAGGGTCTTCCTGTTGCAATCCTGTCTTTGCCCCCGGCAGGCCCACCTTGCTCAGTCCTGTCCTGAAAGGACTCTGGCCTGTGATAAATGATGCACGTCCTGCCGTGCAGCTCTGTTCCCCATAAGAGTCTGTGAACCTCATGCCTTCATTGGCTATGCGGTCTATGTTTGGTGTTCTGTACCCCATTAATCCATCGCTGTAGCAACTTAGATTGCTGATGCCTATGTCATCTCCCCAGATGACCAGAATGTTTGGTTTCTTTTCTCCCATTGTTTGTTCTCCTTCTAATATTAATCACCGATAATCTAAATGATTGAATATTGACGTATCTTACCTGCTCCCTATTCTCCTCATCTTCCCTGATATTCTTGCCCCGGAAGCGTTTGAATTTAGTCCCTTGCCACATGGGGAGGGCTCGTTAGCCCTATCTTTGAAAGGGCTCTTTCCTGAGAAGCTCTCTCCCTGGATAGAACACGCATAACTTCTGAAGCCGAATAGCCACGCAGCATCAGCGCGACCATGATCTGCATGGGATAACTGATATGATGGAAAAAAGCCTTCCATCCCTCACAGAGGTAGTTGAGGCCCGCCTCACCTGTTGAAGTTTTAAGGAAGCGATTCTTCGGACATTCTCCATGACAGGCAAAGTACACGTCACATTCCAGGCACTCCATGGGCAGAGAATCCTTTTTGTTGCTGCCAAAGCTGTGCTGCCTCTCGGATGAGACTAGGCTGGCAAGTTCTTTTTCCAGGATGTTGCCTAGCAGGTATTTTGGCTCTACAAAATGGTCGCATGAGTAAATGTCACCGTTGTGTTCCATAGCAAGGCCCGTTCCGCAGGTCTCATCGAAGACGCACATACCTGATGAAGGCAGTTTCATCCAGTTACGTGCTGCGGCTTCGAATGTCTGGACGAACATCTTTCCCACATCATTGTATATCCACTCATCAAAGATACTGATAAGGAAGTTACCCAATTGATCAGGTCTTACGGAACGTTCCGATACTCTGTCCCCCTCCTGACAGAGCGTGCTTCCGTCCACGTTGATGCGCTCCACGATTGGGATGAACTGGATCCATGTGGTCTTTGCCTCATCCCGCAGGAAGCGGTAGACTTCCAGCGGATGGTCAGCATTGACATGATTGACGGTGGTCAGGATGTTGTATTCAACTCTGTGTTTTTTCAAGAGACGCAGCCCATGCATTACACGGTCAAAGGTCCCCTGTTCTTCCCTGTTCACCCTGTATGCATCGTGCAGTTCACGTGGACCGTCGATACTGATGCCAATAAGAAAGTTATTCTTCTTAAAGAAGCGACACCATTCATCATTTAGCAGCGTGCCGTTGGTCTGCATGGTATTCTCGAATGTCATCCCTGGTCTACGGTACTTTTCCTGTAGCTTGATGGCTCGCCGGTAAAAGTCGATGCCCATAATTGTAGGTTCTCCTCCCTGCCACGCGATAGTCACCTGCGGAGTACGGTGGGCTTCGATGAGCTGTCGTATATATGCCTCCAGCACTTCGTCAGACATGCGAAAATCGCTGTCTGGATAGAGTGCTTCTTTACTAAGGAAAAAGCAGTATTTGCAGGCCAGGTTGCAGACTGCTCCTGTTGGCTTGGCCAGCACATGGATACGGGAAGACCTGTAACTTAGTGTCATTCGTAAGGCTCTGCCAGTTATGGTATTGATAAGTCCTCTTAGTCTTCTGAAAAGGCCTCACGTAGTTTCTCTTCTTGTTCCTTGGAAAGATTGGAAGCGATCAGTTCGAACTTCAAGTCTTTCATAGCCTCGACAACTTTGTCCATCACGGCATTACTGCTCATCAGGAAGAGGGCAGAGGTTCCTTCGGTCACTTTGCTCCTGACCGATTTAACGAAATCCTTGCTGATGCCCACTTCCGCCATAGAGCCTGCCATAGCTCCCATCGCTGCCCCGAAAGCCATGCCCAGGAACGGGACCAGGAATATCAGGCCAAAGAGCATGCCCCAGAAAGCACCGCTTAAAGCGCCCGTACCTGTCATATTGGCCAGCTGTTTTGTTTTTGGTTTCTTTTTACCTTCCGGCCATGTAACGATAGCTGCATCATGCAAAGTGATCAGTTGTCTCTTGTTCAGGTCTTCGATAACTCCAAGAGCCTTTTCTGCGCCATCTGCGCTTTCAAACTTCAGAACTGTTAAAGACGTCATAGTCATATTCGATTCTCCTTTAAAACCTTAAAACTCAATTTGTTCATTGATTGATCAGGTTCACCGCCCTGAGATGAACATCCATCGCCAATCAATTGTCAGGCTTCAGCCGCCTCTTTCTCAGCCACTTTCAGCGCAGCAGCCTCAACTAATCCGGCTTCTGCAAGGGTGTCAATTGCTTCCATGGTAGCAGCTTCTTCTATGATTCCAGCTACAACCAGAGTCCTCACAGCTTCTGCAACGGCAGCCGTCTTTACAAACTCCATTTCCACAACTGTTTCGGCTGCTTCGTCAATGGCAGCTTCCTTAAGTTCTTCAGCAGTGTCAATGGTGGACAGTACGTCAAGCAAGGCAGCACCTTTAATGGCCTCGGAGATCTCAACGGCTATCTCAGCTTCGGCAATAGCTTCGGCTTCCTTGCCGATCATCATCATTGCTTCGGGTGTAAGGAAGCCCTGGGCAATGGGATGTCCTCCAGCTTCTCTGATGGCCTGCTTCAGACCTGCAGCCCAGACATGCTCAATGAGCAGAAGACCTGCTGATGTACCGGGTTCTATCTGGTCGACAACATCCATGATATCCTGTATGCCCAGACCATAGCTATTTTCAGCAGATGTATCGGACCCGGCAGTTCCTGCACTGCTTTCTTCTATTCCCAGCATCTTACTGATTACTTTACCGACTTCTACTTCCTCATCAGGTGTCAGATCAGTGTCTTCCATGGTAAGGACATTCCCCTCCTTGTCCTTCATTACAAAAAGCATATCTAGCAGTCTTATTACTCCTCTGCTGCGTGTCTCGTTCAATTCCCGCATAATGTCGCCTTTGAACCTTTCGTTAGTTTCAAAGCCAATAGCTAACATTTGTATAGGACCTAACATAATTCTCTCCCTTATTTATCCAATTATTTTGTATCCCCTTTTACCTTCCTTCATGTGCCATGCTGTCAATAACCACGGTAATGGCCAGGATTAGTAAGGCATCCTCATTGTTGCTCACATCTACGCCATAAGTGTCTCGGATGCGGAACCATTTTTTGGAGACGGCTCCTATCACCTGGTTCCCCCTGAGTATCTTGTATTCATGATTGAGGATATTGCCCTTTGCCGTCAGGTCCTCGCCGTTGGAAACCGAGATCTTCCAGCGGTCACGTAGTGGTGTTATTAAAGCATTGTGTACTTTAGCTACTGCATGGCCGTCCTTCTCGATATCCATGGTATCACGTATGCGCGCTACTTTCTCCTGGATCTTGTAGATATCATTCCCCCGGAGGTCCTGAAAATTCAGCGTTTTTCGCAAACGTAGTACCTTGTTCTCAACCTGGAAAACCTTGTCTTCATGCTCATTCTCTATGAAGAAACGATCCCCAATTGTAAAAAAACGCTGGCGCATTTTGAATCGTGTACCTAGCTGTTCTTCTTCTACGGTAGCTGGAGGCGTATCTTTATTTTGACTTATATCCCTGCCTCCGGCTAATTTGTCCCTCATTCTCAACATTAGAATTCTCCCTATAGTTGTACCAAGGACAGGCTTATGCAATCCCCATGTCCATCTGACTTCCCTTTGCAAGATCCAGTTTAACTTAATAACTTGCTGTATGAAGATATTTGTTCGGAATGGATTAAAAATCTTATGAAACAGTATGTAGAAGTAAAGTTTCTATCAGTGCTTTATTCAGGATTTTCTCTTTGGAATAGCCACTTTCAGGAAATTCAACAAACTTCCTATGTTTATATATTCTAATATTGAATATTATCTGATATGCAGAAACCCATGCTCATCCATGATCCTGTGCACAAGACAATCCTGCTGGACGAGTTCGAGCAGATGCTTGTTAATACTAAGCATGTCCAACGGCTCAGGAACATCCAGCAGCTCGGGCTTGTGGATACTGTATATCCAGGTGCTAACCATACTCGTTTTGAGCACAGCATCGGGACAATGCACATGGCATCTGTTATCGGTCATTCCCTTAACCTGGAACCGGATGATATTCGCAAAGTCAGGGTGGCGGGGCTTTTACACGATGTAGGACACTCTGCTTTCTCCCACGTGGTGGAGGGTGTGCTGAAAAGGAATCCTCTGCTGCAGCCAAATATTAATGGTACCCGTCTGATAAAACATGAGGCTTTCACTAAGGATATTATCACCGGTAGCCTGCCTGAAGATAATTACATTGCAAGGTACGTGGAAAAGGAATTCGGGACTGATCCCTTTGAATTCTTCGGGGAGATCGCAAAGATTGCCACAGGTGACACTTCTCTAAAGAAGCCATACCTTGCGCAGATAATCGCAGACGATGTGGATGCAGACCGCATCGACTTCCTGCTCAGGGATTCCTATCATACAGGTGTATCCTTCGGGATGATAGACGTGGACCAGATAGTGCGCAGCCTGGTCATAAGAAACGGGAATATAGTTCTGGGTAGCCTGGACAGTTCGGGTTATGGCGAGGACATGGCCCTCACGGCAGCCGAGTCCCTTCTGATATCCAGGGCCCATCACTACACTGCTATTATTCACAACCCTAAGACGCAGGCATCCCGCGTCATGCTGTTGTATGCGCTTGAGGACGCCCTTGGGAGCTATGCGAAAAAAGCAGGCATGGAAAAGGCAAAGGAAGAGGTCGTGCTCTTTTTCAAGACCTATAATGATAGCGACCTTCTTGGTTTCATCAGGTCGCATGCATCACAAAGGTCCTTACAATTGCTTGCAGATATTCGCGATGGCAATATTTATGCTCCGGTTGCAAGGCTCAGCCAGAAAACCATTCCGCCTTCCACTCGGATGGCGCTGGCCACTATTGCGCGTCATGGGGTGGCTACAAAAAAACTGGAAAGCCTTCTGGCAAAGGAGCTTGGGGATGTACTAGTGGACCTGAGCGTTGCCTCTGGAGTTCCCAAAAGCATGCGCATTTCCATAGGCGAAGAGGACGCCTTCTTCTACGATGAGTCCGCACTTGCCAATGGTCTTGTGCGTGCAATATCAAGACAGCTGTCTCTCACAGCTTTTGCGCATCCCTCTGTTGTTATGGATATGGATGACGGATCAGTTTCCTTAAACCTCCGGGAAGCTGTTGAGGAACTGTCTCCGAAGCTCCTTCATTTCATACGTACGGAACAGTACCTGCCCATAGAAGGTGTGCTATTGCTCTTTTACGGAGTGCATAGTCTTTTTGAGAACGGGAAGGATGGCTTTGTATCCATTCCCCGGCTAAGGCATATCACCTGGCTGTACCGTACTATCCGGCACTTGCGCGACTCTTCACGGCTTCGGAATCTCTTCGACTACTCCTTCCATGATAGGTACGGCTTCCCTTACAGCGACAGGCTCTTTGAGGACATACAGATACTTGTTGCCATGGGTATAGTCGATGAGGATCTCAGGTACTATGAGAAAGGAGGCAGGTTCCGGCAGAGTTATGAATATGTGCTGACATGGGATGGTGTCGAATATGCAAGGATGCTTGCGGATGCTTACCAGCCGGAGTTCGGGGAGATAAGGGATTATCTTGTAATGAACAAGCATTCCATCCCCAGGGACATTGTCACTATTCCGGCTAACAGATACGCTTCTAAAAAACGCTAGACAGGTGTGCAAAATGTTATCAGGCGAATTGGTCATGCTAAAAACCTCCCACCGCGGAAAGGTCCGGGAGTTCATTGTGAATGTATCTGAAGATGATTTCCATACGGATTTCGGGAAAATCGACCTGTCTGTACTCATTGATAAAGAGCCTGGAGATGCTGTAATCTCACATATGGGCCAGGAGTTCACTATACAGCGTCCACGTATGCCTGATTTCTTCAACCACGCGAAACGTTCAGGCGCACCGATGATGCCAAAGGACATCGGTCCAATAATTGCCTATACTGGTCTCAATAAGCAGGATAATGTACTAGATGCGGGCACAGGCTCAGGCGTGCTTGCTATGTACCTGGGTTCGATCGCAAAACGTGTGCTTAGTTATGAGATTCGTGAGGACTTCGCGCAGATTGCCAGGCAGAATGTTCTCAGCGCAGGGCTTGATAATGTGGAGATACGTTGCGGGAACATTATCGAAGAGATAGCTTCCCTCGATGAGAGCTTCGATGTGGTCACCCTGGATACCCAGGATTCAAGATATGTCATCCCTCACGTCAGGAATGTTCTCAATCCGGGTGGGTTCTTGGTTACCTATTCCCCATTCTTCGAGCAGACAAAAGATATCCGTGAGGCAATAGAAGCTGCGCATTTCTATGATGTAAGGACCATGGAGTTCTCAGAACGTGAGATCTCCTTTTCAGACAGAGGTACACGCCCGGCAACTGCAAGGGTGGGGCACACCGGTTTTATAACAATAGCAAGGAAATAAAGTTAAAACTTACCTGAGGCCTTCATTGGTTATCCTGAAGTCACGTGCCCTGCCTTCGGGAAGTGAGCGATGCTTCCACAGTTTCGCCCGCCTTGTACCTTCTCCTGTCTTTTCCAGCTGGATGATGGTCTTGGATATATGTTCTATCCCGCTGCCACCGATAGGTTTCAGGGTGCCTGATGCCATATCGCTGTAGACCTGGTTGCTTATGACGACTGCAAGCCTGTACTTACGGGCAATTCCGTGCAGGACGCCTATCTGGTTTGAGAGCTCCCTTCTGGATCGTATGCTGGACTCATCCTGGTCAAGTTCGAAGCGATAGAAAGAGGTTGCGGAATCAACTACTATCAGCCCTATCCTGTCCGAGATAAGCTTCCCGATCTCCTTAACTGCAGAATACTGTTCTTCAAAACTTGTTGGCTCGAAGATAATTATTTCCCTGGCTATCTCTTTTGCGTTCTCTCCGGCGATCTGCCTGAATCTCTGGGGTGAGATGGCCTCAGTATCTATATATATGACCTTGTTGCCATTCTTCACGCATTCCACAGCCAGCTGCATACAGAGATTGGTCTTGCCGCTTCCGGCTTCTCCAAATATCTGTGTCACGATGCCTGTTTCAAATCCTCCTTCCAGGAGTTCATCGATAGGCTGACAGCCTGATGATATCTGCTTGGTTATTGTTTACACCCCTTGCCTGAGATAATTGCTTATAATGGAGTTCTTAATATACATCTTTTGGCAGAAACATTTGTATTCAGGTATGTATTCAATTAGGATTAAGTATAGTTACCAGTAATGATGTATATTGTGAAGGGTATATTATCTGTTAGTTCATCACTACAATCCTTTTTGTTATCATGGCAGATTTTTCTGTTACCAGATGGAGTCTGAAAAAGCATTATTAAGCTGGAGGTCATTTTATAATTTACCTCACGGTGAAAAGAACAAGTCAAAATGCAATGCCAACTGAATCTTATTTTTTCAGATGGCATTGTAGTTCCTCTCCGGAGCCAACTAATATAATAATCAAATTATATCATCGAAGGGACGCGAGATAATGGCTGACGTAATTATATATACAACAAAGACATGCCCCAAATGTGAGCAGCTGAAGAAGGTATTGGAATCGAAAGGTATACCTTTCAAGACTGCAGACATGTCAACTCCTGAAGCACTCACAGAACTGAAGTTTAACGGGGTGTTCACCATGACCGCACCGGTCCTCCAGATCAACGATGAATTTTTAACCCATAAAGACCTCTTCAAGGGTCCTGATGTTAACCTGGAAGCGTTGAGCAGCCTGCTCTGATGATCATGGTGTGAGGTGGGAAAATGGAAGAATGCACTACTATAAATAAAACCGCTACCGGTGAAACTGAATATGAACAATTCGATCAGGGCTGTGATACACAGGTTCAGTCCGGGGAAAAAAGAGAGATGCCGATAAGTATGACACAGACCAGTAAGCCGCTTGCGATTCAGAAAACGCTTGATGGTAACACTATATCCATATTGCCAAAGGTGCGCACCACAGCAGGGCATATGGTCGAGTGGGACCGCAATATTATCATTAACCAATTGTTGAAAGAGACAAAACTCTCCGAAAGATTCCACGGAAAGCCCGGCATAGAAAAGGAAGAAGCCCATAATATTGCAAAAGAGGTTGAACACCGTATCAGGAGTCTTGAACTGAAGTTCCTTTCCGGCCCTCTTATAAGGGAAGTTGTCAACATAGTGCTTCTTGAGAAAGGCCACATAGAATGGAGGAATATCTGTACAAGAGTAGGTACTCCTGTATATGACGCGTGCGAGATAGACCTTGGAAGCGGTTTCGAGGCAAAGGACAATGCTAACCTGCAGGAGAACGCTGAGACCTCTCACAAGAAAAAGGCGGACAAGATATCCAAAGAACAGTACCTGCTCCTGCTTCCTCCAAAGATAGCAGACCTGCACCTGGACGGCGACATCCATATCCATGACCTCGAGTACCTTGGCACCCGTGCATTCTGCCAGGACTGGGATCTCAGGTATTTCTTCTACTATGGGCTCATGCCCGATGGCTCTGGAGCAAAGGCAAGTGTTGCAGGCCCCGCCATGAAGGCGGAAGTGGCCATATTGCACGCTGTGAAGGCTCTGGGAAGCGCCCAGACCAACTTTGCGGGCGGACAGGGCTTTTACAATTTCCTGACCTTCCTTGCTCCTTACCTTGAAGGCAAGAGTTACATCGACATAAAGCAGCTCATGCAGATGTTCGTGTACGAGATGACTCAGATGATGGTTGCCCGCGGAGGGCAGGTCGTATTCTCCTCTGTCCAGCTTTCCCCGGGAGTGCCAAAGCTCTGGAAGGATAAGCCTGCAGTCTATAAGGGCAGGGTACACGACGGAACCAATGGCACCCAGAAGCGTAACTACAGCGAGTTCGAACGTGAAGTGCGCCTGTCATTCAAGGCTCTTATGGATGTAATGATAGAAGGTGACAACTGGGGCAAGCCTTTCAACTTCCCCAAGCCCGAAATATCCATTGAGCCTGATTTCATTGAAGAGGACGACTTCTTCAACAGGGCCCACCCGGAGCTTCCTACTTACGAAGAGCTCTATGACCTGACCTTCGAACTGGCCGCGAAGTTCGGAACGCCTTACTTTGATAACCAGCTGCCGGAGTACAGGGGTGCAGGCGAGGGCATATCATGTTACCAGTGCTGCGCATACCAGTTCTCGGCAAATGCTGATGCTGACGAAAGCTTTGATGACAAACTCCTGTTCAAGGACGGAAAGCATTTCTCAATGGGCTCCTGGCAGGTTGTGTCCCTTAACTGTCCAAGGGCGGCATACAGGGCTAAAGGAAATGATGAAGCGCTGTTTGCAGACCTGAGGAATCTCATGGACCAGAGCATCAAGCTCTTCAAAACAAAGCGCAGCTGGATGGAGAGTATTATCGAGAACAGCAGGATGCCCTTTGCTACCCAGAGGCCAAAGGACCCTGTTACGGGTGAGAAAGGTGCAATAGCTGTCGACATAGGTGCACTTGTCAACACAATAGGCGTTATCGGGATCAATGAGATGGTGCAGTACCATGTAGGCTCCCAGATACATGAGTCAAAAGAAGCGTTCAAGTTCGCTATCCGGGCAATGACCGAGATGGAGCTGTACGGCAAAGAGCTCACTCGTAAGCACGGTATGGAAATAGCTCTTGCACGCACCCCTGCTGAAACCACATGTCAGAGGTTTGCAGTGTCCGATATGCTGCACGACGAATATAAGGATGCTGTCCTGCAGGTTGTCAAGGGCGACAAGGAAGCAGCTCTTGCAAATATTAAAAGGACCCATGACCTGCCTGTCTATTACACTAATGGTACCCATGTTCCTCCGGGTGCCCGTATATCCCTGGTAGACAGGATGAACATAGAGCATGTGTTCTTCCCTATTGTTGACGGCGGTAACATCTGCCATATATGGATGGGAGAGGGAGCACCGGATGCAAAGGGGCTGAAGGAGTTTGCGATGAACATTGCGAAGAACACCCAGATCGGCTATTTTGCCTTCACTAAGGATATGACTGTTTGCCTCAACGATTTCCACATCATGTCCGGCCTGAAGGAATGCTGTGAGAACTGTGGTTCCGAAGATGTCGAGCAGGTTTCAAGGGTAACCGGTTATGTGCAGGCTGTCAACGGCTGGAATTCTGCCAAGAAGCAGGAACTTGCAGACCGGATGCGCTACAGTTCAAGCGATATGATCTGATATCGATGAAAGTTAATTACGGTAGTTGTGTTCCAATCTCTACTGTGGACTGGCACGGTCATGTGTCAGTCGTTCTTTTTTTAAGAGGATGCCCTTTTCGTTGTCCCTATTGTCAGAACCATGAGATCCTGGATAGTTCAGACATGACAGATGTCCAGGTACTTGAGAATGCCATTAAGAAATCAAAACCTTTTGTCAGCAGTGTCATCTTTCTTGGGGGTGAGCCTCTTATGCAGAAGCAGGCGGTGATGCATCTGGCAGGGTTCGCAAAAAAGAACGGTCTGCTTGTGGGAGTACATACCAATGGTTTCTATCCGCTGGCCCTTGGTGAGCTGATAAAGGAAAAGCTCCTCGACAAGGCTTTTATAGATATCAAGGCTCATCTTGACGATATTGAGGCATACGGCAGGGTAATTGGCTGCGGCATTTTTCCACAGGTCCGGGCAGACCCTGCGGATTCGGTCAGGAGGATAAGGGAATCAGTACTGCTTGTTCTTGAAAGTGGTGTTGAACTGGAGTTAAGGACCACTGTTTTCAGGGGATTCATGGGTGATACAGATGATGTCCGGAAAATAGCCGCTTCCATTCTCTCTCTCACAGGTGACAGGAACGTACCTTACGTGCTCCAGCAGGGTCTTGCGGAGAACGCGGCACTTGCAAGCATGCGGGATATCAGGCCATTCATCAGGGAGGAGATGCTTGGGCTAGCCTCGTCCGCTCATGAATCTCTGGATAATGTATGGATTCGGACAAAGGAACGTGGTAACGAGAAAGTTAACTTCGAACCGGTTTGAAGTTTAAACAATTTTCTTATAGGTTTGGTGCAATCATTCAACATACTAAAAGGAGTATCTTCGAATGAAAAAAACATACCTTCTATGCGCACTAATGCTCTTGGTATCTGCTGTTGTTGTCAGTGGATGCATGAGTCTGGATAAAGATGCTGATTCTTTATCTTATACTTCCAACGAAAAGGCTGTATATGGCTATGACTCTGCCACAGAGGATTCCGTAAGACAGGCTTCCTCAGGGGGGGCAGGTACAGTTTCCGTGGACCGGAAGACTATTACTACTGTCGATATGACCCTTGAAGTGGACGAAGTCCCTGCGGCCATCGAACAGATATCTACCTCCGCAAGAGCTTTCGGTGGTTATGTTTCCGGTTCTTCGATATATGTTCATACCTATGATTCAGGCACCTGGAAGGATGGCTATATCACTGTAAGGGTGCCTGAAGCAGAGCACCCCCTTTTCCTGGAAGAAGTTGAAAAACTCGGGGAAGTCACTTCAAGGAGTGTGAGTGGCCAGGATGTTACTGAGGAATATATTGACGTCACTGCCCGTCTGGAAAACCTGAAAAGGCAGGAGCAGCGTCTCTATGAAGTTCTCAATATGAGCAGGACAGTTGAGGAAGTGCTGAGCGTGGAGAAGGAGATCGAGCGTGTCCGTGGTGAGATAGACAGTCTGACCGGGCGCCTTACATACCTCAATGACAGGGTCGAATTCTCAACTATCAGCATCCGTCTTACAGAGCCGGACCGTGTGATCTATTCATGGGGACTTGGAAATGCCGTCTCAGAATCCGCCAGAGGTTTCATATCAATGGTCAATGCGCTGATAATTCTGGCAGGTTATCTCCTACCGATAGTTATTCTGCTGACTGCTCTTGGAGGTGTCTTCATCGGGATAAGACGTATTGCCCGCAGGTAATGCGAGCATACGGAGAGAGGGCAATTAGGACAATTATGTTCTTTTTATCTTCTTTCCCTCTGCACCCACTCATTTTAAATAAAATAAGTTTGTTAGCGTATAAATATATAATGTCATAACTTTAAATTACAACGTGAAAGAATGGAGTCCATACCTGTATCTGAAGTCGGTGAACGCCCCCTGATCGGCCTCCTGACAAGAATATTCAACAAAAGCAGCAATCCTTACGTTGCCGTAGGCCCTGGAAGTGATGATTGTGCGGTGCTTGAGATGCAGGGTGATGAATATCTTGTCATAACCACCGACATGCTTCATCGGAAGACTGATTTCCCGATTCAGATGACCGGATGGCAGATAGGCTGGATGTCTGCTGCTGTCAACTTAAGTGATATCGCATCCATGGGTGCAAGTCCTATAGGTTTCCTCTCGGCTATCGGTCTTCCAAAGGATACGGATGTGTCTTTCGTCGAAGATATCGCTCACGGAATGGCAGACTGTGCAAAGGCCTGTGGTACTTCTGTGATAGGCGGTGATATCGACACTCATGATGAGTTAACCATCACCGGCACTGCTCTTGGAATAGTCCCGAGGCACGAGCTGCTCGCCAGGAAGGGTGCCAGGATAGGAGACAAAGTCTGCGTTACTGGCTTTGCAGGTTCTGCCGGCGCTGCCCTGCACGCCATCGAGAACAACATCTCTGTACCTGACAGGCTGCTAAAGGAACTTCTTGAGCCATATCCCCGGGTCGCTGAAGCAAGGGAACTTGCACGTTCCGGCCTCGTGACCTCCATGATGGACACAAGCGATGGCCTGGCCCTGTCGCTCTATGACCTTGCTGACCTCAACCAGGTCGGCTTCCTCATATACGAATCCAAGCTCCCGATACATGATGACATCAGGGAGCATGTGACCACAGATCCTCATGAGCTCACGGACCTTGCACTTTACACGGGTGGTGACTTCGAATTGCTCTTTACCGCCTCTCCTGATATACTGAACCAAGTATTTCCAACATTTAATTTAAGTATAATCGGTGAAGTAGTTGAACAATCAGCTGGTATGCTCATTGAACGAAATGACGGGTCAAACTCGTCGATAAATCGAAAAGGTTATCTACAATTAGGGAATTAGATTTACACAAGATTAGATTACAATATTTAAGGAAAAAAGGATGATTAAAAATGAATAAAAACATTCGACTGCTTTTATTTGGACTAATATTGCTTATGTTCACGGGTGGTGCAATGGCTGCACCTTCTCTTTCTGGTGAAGGCATTTCTCCGGGAAGCGGTACTGTAGGAACAAACTTTATTTTTACAGTTACATACACTGACCCTGATAATCTCAGTGCAAGTTTTGTTAACATTACTATAGATACTATTCCTTACTCAATGATAGAAGTTAACTCCTCAGATGTCAATACCGTTGATGGGAAAGCTTACAGGTTCGAAAAATCGGGTTTCTCTGTAAATCCAGCTCACAGTTATGCTTTCTCTACGAGCAATGCAAATGGCGCAGTTGGTCCCTATGGGGCAGGCACCTTTGCTGTCACAAACACTGCACCGGTGCTGTCTTCTCCATTGGTTACTCCAAGTAGTGGTTCACCTGCAACGGAATTTGTGTTCACGGTGACCTATACAGATGCCGATAATAACACCGCAAGTTATGTAAATGCAGTAATTGACGGTATTAACTATCCAATGACAGCTGTCGATCCTGCAGACACAAATACGGCTGACGGAAAAGGTTACACGCTCTCCAATTCAAGTATGGCTGCAGGCTCTCACACATACAGTTTCACCGCATCAGATGGTACGACCACAGCTACTCCTACCTCTGTGGGCACTTTTTCTGTAAACTCTGACTCCTCACTGTCAGGAACTATTTCTTCTGCTAGCGGCACTCCTTCCACTACATTCGTCTTCAACGCAATTTTCACGGATGCAGACAATGATACTGCAGATTATGTACGGGTTACCATCGACGGAACTCCCTATGATATGACTGCGGTCACTCCTGCAGACACAAATACAGTTGACGGAAAAGAATATACTTACAGCATGTCCGGTTTCTCTGTTGGCAGCCACTCATACAGTTTTACAGCAAGTGTTGGTTCAGATACCATAGGTCCGGTGGGAGCAGGTACTTTTGATGTGGATGTTTCAAACCATGCCCCCACTCTTACAGATGCTTCTGTAACCGGGGCTAACAACTTCATTGTCGGCGGGGTCATTTATTTCAATGTTACTTACACAGACTCCGACAACCAATTGCCTACATACAGTTATGTCCAGATAGATGGCGTCAACAAGACAATGTCTAAAGTCAATAGTGCAGATAATGATGCAACCAATGGTATTGAATATACCTATAATACTACACTTGCACAGGGGAATCATACATATATTTTCTATATGTCTGATGGAACCAATCCCGTAAGCACTGCTTCTGCAACTATCACCATACATCCAAAGACCTACTTCACAGGTGACCGTATATGGGATGAGGATGCAGGTCAGTCAACAACCTACACATGGAATGCAAAGAGTTTCTCCGGCTTCTTCTACGACCTGGAAACCGGTTTTAGCTCTGAGACAATGAAGATTACTGATATTTCACGGACCATAGGTGATGGAAAGCTTGTCTATCGCACGGAGTCTGTGGAAAGCAACTTCGGGCGCTCTGGCTGGGGCAAGTACCAAGTCATTGGTTTCATGGCAGAGAAGTATTTTGCAGGATATACTTCAAATACAAACATTAATGGAGTGGATTCTGTCAGTCTGATATCTTCCGGACAGCTCTCGAAGGTCCTTATTGACAATGATGACAAGAAATCTGTATATTCCGGCTCTTCACTCACCCTCGAGGATGGCTACAAACTTAACATTGTCCAGGTTGACAAGAATGGCGATAAGGTCTTCGTCACCCTCACAAAAGATGGTGACGAGCTTGACAGTGCAGTAATCAGCGGAAGCGGCGACTACATATACAAGACTGACCTCGGAGATAGCGATGATGTTGTTATCGTAGCTGTCCGCTTTACATCTATCTTCAGTGGTACTGAATCTAACGCTGTCACAATCCAGGGTATCTTCCAGATATCCGAAGACTACATTGAATTGGAGGATGGCGCAAGTTATGGTAAGATGGAAATCACAGGCTTTGGCGATAATTACATCGAGATGAAGAATGATGGATCTCTCTCTCTCTCAAAAGGAAAGACAATTGCCATCATGGGTAAAATCAAGTTCATAGTAGCTGATTCGAACACCCTGCGTTTTGCACCATTCGTGGACATGTCCTCTCCGGGTAAATACGAACTTCGCGGCACTGTAGCAGAGGGCATTGAGAAACTTACGTGGACTCCCCTGAACTTCGAAGGCTTCTATTATGATATTGATGAAGGAATCCAGACGGAGAAGCTTGAGCTCAAAGATATTAACGACAGGTCCATACCGAAAAACCAGTTAGTCTATACCAGTACTCCGGCACAGGTATCCTTTCAACACTCTGACTGGGGTAAGTACAATGTAATCGGTTTCATGGCCGAGAAATACTTCGCAGGTTATCCTTCTGGTGCATTTGGCAGCAGCAGCAGCGCGGATATCATTTCTGACGGCCTGCTCTCCAAGGTTCTTATCGATGAGGATGACAAGAAATCCGTGTATTCCGGTTCCGCTCTAATTCTTGAGGAAGGATATACTCTTAACATCGTCCAGGTTGACAAGAACGGCGACAAGGTAATGGTAACTCTTACCAGGGACGGTAAAGAGGTAGACACTTCAATTATCAGTGGAAGTGGCACTTACATCTATGAGACAGACCTTGGCGATTCAGATGATGTGCCGATAATTGCAATCCATTTCGATTCCATATTCAGCGGCACGGAATCAAATGCTGTATTCGTAAAGGGTATCTTCCAGATATCGGAAGATTATCTTGAGATTGAAGATGGCGATACCTTCGGCAAGATGGAAGTCACAGGTATAGGTGGCAGCATAACAATGTCCAACAAAGATTCCATCTCCCTGTCAAAAGGTAAGTCCATAACACTAATGGGTGATATCAGCATCAATGTCGCTGACTCTAGCACAGTAAGGTACTACCCGTATGTTGAGGTAACCACTGCACCATCCCAGACGCTAAGTGTGAGCCTTGACAAGTCCATTGCAACAAAAGGGGACAAGGTCACGGTCACCGTGACTTCCCGCGGCGCAGCTATCAGTGATGCCACAGTGGAGGCCGGCACTTCGACCATCGGGAAGACCGGTGATGAAGGCACTCTCGTCTACACAGCTTCCACTATCGGAAAGCTCAAGATCACGGCAGAGAAAGAAGGTTATGCTTCAGGAAGCAGTGAACTTGAAGTAATATCTCCGGACGATGATTCAAGAAAGATCATTATTGAAGTCTCTCCCGAAGAAGTATATGAAGGATCTTCAGTGACCTTCTTTGTGCTCAAGGCAATAGGAGGAGATGCCATAGAGGGTGCCATGGTGTCTTATGACGGTAAGTCGATTGGCTCTACATCATCCGATGGAACGATTACTTACACGGTAACAGACCCTGGTATGCACAAGCTGACAGCAGTTAAGAGTGGATTCCTTGACGCTTCAATGAACCTGGAAGTTAAAGAGATCGCAGCAAAGTTCGAGTTCACGAATCTGGCTATAACTCCGCTCGACATCAGGCAGGGTAAGGAGGCAACTTTCAATGTCGATGTCAAGAATACGGGTACAGCGGGAGGCAGTTATACTGTTGACCTCAAGGTCAACGACACTGTTGTTGGCACCCAGACAATTACTCTTGCTATAGGTGAATCTCAGACACTTTCGTTCAAACATGCGGAAAAAGAACCTGGCACTTATGTTGTGAAGGTCGCTGACCTGACCACGACCTATGAGGTGTTCGAGAAATCGGGAGTCATCTGGTATGTGCTTGGAGCCATCGCAGTGGTTGTTGTAGGTGGTCTTGGATACCTCTTCACCGCTGGGGGCTGGACTGCAGAAATTGCCCAGGCAAAGGTAGATGAAGCAATACAGACATTGCAGGAGCTTGTCAGCAAGCGCTGATAGCTCCAATCCTCTTTTTATTTTTATTCTAAATTGATCTTCTTGGCCGCAAGCTCTATAGCTTCTATAAGACTATCTTTTGGCATTATTGTGGCAACAGGGATCCTTAATATCTTCTCGACAGTCGGACTTACGATGGGTGCGCACACAAGAGCTTTGGCACCATCTCTTTCAGCCCGCACGGCTGCAATTATAGCTTCTTCCATGGAGGTTGCCGAATATTCCCTGATGGTGCAGAGATTCCCGCATATCTTTCTTTTAGTCTCATTTATATTGTCAAGTACAGGTCGCGCGGCTATCACAGCTATGAAATTCCCCTTCTCCGATCCTTCTATCCTTTTTATTGTTTTCACTATCTGACGAAGGGTTTTCATATTTGGCTCTCTTTTTCCGGACATTATCTTGTACAGGGTGCTTTGAGGTATATCGGCCTTTTCTGCAAACTCCAGGGCAGTAAGGCCAAGTTCATCCTTTATGACCTTTGAAAGCACTTCCCTTAGCCTTTCGTCAGATTCAAAGACAGCATCAGTTATTTTATCAGCGGCATTCATTTGTCCCACACTACTGTTATGATTAAAATTATATCCTCTTAAGGCAATGTAGTCTTGTATATTAATACGTTTGGGCCATCTGCCTGGACTTAACGGTAATATATATAATCTATCTTGTCATGCTTTCAAAAAACGGAACAATAGGTGATAATATGAGATACAGAACATCTACGAAGTTATATGCTTTTTCGCTTCTGATTATTTTCATTATAGCAGCCGTACTTATATCCGGTTGTGCCGAAAGAGATACTGAGCCCCAGCAGGTGTCCACACTGACATTCGGATACCAGCCCAGCACCCATCAGATAGCTTACCTGACTGCGAAAGATCAGGGATGGTGGGCTGAGGATCTTTCTCCGCTAGGTGTGCAGAGAATCAACGACCGGCTTTTCCCGACAGGGGCCCCTGAAATGTCCGCGATGCTAGCAGGCGAGATAGATGTCGCTTATGTCGGAGCCGCTCCATTCGTAGCTGCTGCTTCAAGCGGTCTTGACGCCAAGATCGTTGCCGCTGCACAGATACAGGGATCGGATATTGTGCTTCGCAATGACCTTCCATACGAGGGTCCGGAGAACCTGAGGGGACTCAGGATAGCTACTTTCCCGCCAGGCACCATACAGGACACACTTCTGAGGGACTGGCTTAGGGATAACGGCATCAACCCTGATAGAGATGTCAATATTATTCCAATGGGCCCGGGAGATGCTGTGACAGCGCTCTCTGCCAGACAGGTCGATGCGGTGTTCCTGCCTCATCCGGCACCAACCCAGATCGAAGTGCAGGGTATTGGCAGATCGGTAGTTCTCTCCGGAGAGATGAAAGAAGACCATGCATGCTGTGTAGTTGTGGTCAGTGGCAATCTCATACGCAACCACCCGGAGATCGTGCAGCAGATAGTTGCTACCCATGTACGTGCAACCCAGTACGACACTGAGCATGTTGATGAGGCAGCCGCCACTTTTGCTGAAGACCAGGACTGGGATGTTAGTGTAGTAGAGAAGTCCCTTGCGGACTGGGACGGCACATGGGTGGCCGATCCTGGTGTAATCATTAACTCCACAGTTGAGTATGCACAGGTCCAGTACGAGCAGGGCACCATTAACAGACAACTCACACAGGACGACCTCTTTGATCTGAGCTTCTATGAAGCTCTTGATTAATAATTTTTATGGTGATGAGTTGGATACTGTTAAAAAACGATAAGGTAACAATCGCTGGAATATTTTCAAATTATGTAGGGGAATCATGGTTAGGGGAAGCTTTCAAAGATTAAAGAATAACAGTGTGGAATTATTATCTGTAGTTTCTGCGCTGATCATCTGGCAGGTGACGGCTGTCTATATTGTACAGAACAAGTTTTTCCTTCCCAGTTTCACAGATGTTGCTGAAGCATTCATTATTACCATTTCAAGGCAGGGTGTATTCCCTTTCCTCTCTATGAACCTTGAGCTTCCGGTGCTGCTGGTTGACACCCTCTATAGCCTTATGCACTTCTCTATCGGTCTTGCAGCTGCCCTGGCCATAGGTATCCCGGTGGGTATGCTCATGGGCTGGTTCAGATCCGTTGAAAGAGTTTTCGATCCTTTGATAGAGATAGTACGTCCCATACCTCCTCTTGCATGGATCCCCTTTGCTATAATCTGGATAGGACTAAACCCATTTGGAGCAGGATTTGTGATATTCATTGGAGCTCTGTTCCCTATAATAATCAACACATTCACAGGCTTCAAAAGTGTTCCACGGATATATGTTGAAGCTGCAAAGGTCCTCGGATGCAACACTGACCGTGAACTGATGAGACGTGTCGCCATACCCTCCGCTCTCCCTTCAATAGCAGCAGGTGTCAGGATAGCTATGGGTGTAGGCTGGATGTGTCTGGTAGCGGCCGAGATGTTCGGTGTCAGCAGGAACGGCCTTGGGTTCAAGATATGGCACAACTATTATTTACATCACATGGATTTTGTGCTGGTTTATATGCTTGTCCTGGGATTCCTGGGGCTTTTGATAGACCGGCTATTAAGATCCTATCTTGAGGACAAGTTCTTTAAATGGCGGACGGGAGTAGTGATGTAAATGGGCAGGGTAAACATAAAGGGTGTGTCCCGGAAGTTCGTGAAAGACGACATAGTACGGACCCTGGCCCTTGATAACGTAAGTCTGGATATTGAGGATAAGGAGTTTGTATGCTTCATAGGTCCTTCCGGGTGCGGGAAGACTACCTTGCTCAGGATAGTTTCCGGGCTTGACTATCCCGATGAAGGTGAGGTTTTCGTTGACAATGAACGTATAAAAGGTCCGGGACCTACAAGAGGCATGGTATTCCAGGAGTATTCCCTTTTCCCCTGGAAGACCGTTATAGATAATGTTATATTCGGTCCCCAGATGAGGGGAGTGCAAAAGAAGGATGCAATTGAAGAAGCACAAAAGTACCTGGAGCTTGTTGGCCTTGAACAGTTCAGGGACAGTTATCCTCATGAGCTCTCAGGAGGCATGAAGCAAAGGGTTGCAATAGCCCGTGCCCTTGCAAATGAACCCCAAGTGCTTCTTATGGATGAGCCCTTCGGAGCCCTTGATGCTCAGACAAGGAATTCATTGCAGCATGAACTACTGGATATCTGGCAAAAAAAGAACATCACTATTCTTTTTGTCACGCATAGTGTGGATGAGGCAGTTTTCCTTGCGGACAGGATCGTTATAATGACTGCACGGCCAGGTAAGATCAAAGAAGTAATAAGAGTCGATATCCAAAGGCTGCGTGACAGGACAAGCACGGAAGTCAATCAATTACGTAACCGTGTGCTGAAGCTACTGGCAGAAGAGCAGAAAAAAATAAGCTGATACCTCCGGGTTTTAACTTCATTCAGAGCGCACTATGACCTTGGTGCCGGATTCGATCTCTTTTACATGTACTTTCCCTATCATTTCAAGTGTTGCATTGGCTCTGGCAAATCCCAGGGAGCACCCCGGGCGTATCGAGATAGTCCCACCTGCGGTGGCTAATCCATTCACAGTTACAGAATCAAAGAATTTCAGATCATTATATGCTTCAACATTTCCATTGATCTCACATCCCGGTCCAATAACAATGTCATCAGCTTTGACATTTCCCCTGACGGAAGAGTTTTTCCCAAGCTTCAGAGTCCCCTTTACAACGAGGCCTTTCCAGAAAGAGGATGCTGCTCCTGCAATAAAGTTACCGTCAATAATGACATCATTCTCAAAGTAAGACCTTCTCCTGGCAATATAAGTGTTTGATGCCTTATGATATCTAAGATCTGAACTCATCTCATTCACCTGAACTTACTCTATAGTTTCGTTCATTATAAATTGATTGTATCCTATCGTCCATTCATGAGTACAGGTTAAGTGAGTTGAAGTTGACATCTGTTAATTTCTGGAAAATGGGTATGGCTTCCTGTTAATGACAAGTATTATATATAATCGCATATATACAATTGTATATTTCTGGGCCTTTATATAATAATTTGGACATCTGGTTAGTTTTATGGACCGGGGTGCATGGATGGTCAATAGTAGTAATGAATACCAGTCGGCAGGCAATATTGATACAGATTGCTCCATAGGACACGGTCCTCTTTACGTATTGGAAAGCAGGCCCCTACCTGGAGGGCTGGAACAGGCCAGAATTTTTTTCGATACCCTGAATTCCCTTATCCTTACAACAGATACTGAACATCGAATACTTTCCATGAACCGCATGGCAGAGAAATTGCTGGGTTATAAGGATAATGAGCTTGCAGGTAAGAACTGGATAGATACGCTGGTTCATGAAAGCTCCAGGGAACTGTTAAAAGATGCCTTCCTTGAAATTATCTCAGGGAACACTGCTATTTCAGAACCCCTGCATTCCCTGATAATTGGAAAAGATGTCCCTGAGATAGTGATATCCTGGAATGTTACATTCCTGAAGGATGATGATGGCTCTCCTGCAGGTTTTATACTCGCAGGCAACGACATTTCCAGGCAAAAAGCTATCGAACTTAATTGCATACATGAAAATGAAAGGTTGTTGTCCTTCCTTCGTTCTGCCACATACGCAGTGATCTTTTCGGATCACTCCGGCATGATCTCTTTCTGGAATAAGGCTGCAACTACTCTCTTTGGGTATGACGAAGCTGAGGTCATGGGTGAGCCTCTAACTGTCATTATGCCAAAGCGCTACAAAAAAGCTCACGAGGGATGGGATCAGATAATTTCCATCGGTAAATCTCCCGTGATGGGCAGGATATTTGAAGCTTCGGGCCTCAGGAAGGATGGAAGTGAATTTCCTCTTGAGATTGCCGCCACTACCACAAGGATGAATGGCAAGGTCTTCCATGGTGCTTTCCTTAATGATATCTCCAGGCGTAAGATGAAAGAACGTCTGACTACCATTTCCAAGAACAAGTACCGCATGATCTTCCAGAAGTCGCCTTTGGGTATCTTTCATTTTGATGAGAAAGGGGTCATTACTCAATGTAATGAGAAACTCGTAAAGATAGTCGGTGCTGCTCATGAAAATGTCATTAGCACAATTATTAATTTCAATATGCTGACATCCTTCAAAGACGAAGCTATGGTGAAATGCATAAAACAGGTGCTTTCAGGAATACCGGCCAGGTATGAAGATGATTTCATATCGCCTTTTTCAGACAAGGTCGTACCTATAAAGGCGGAATTCAGTCCTGTCATTTCTGAAGAAGGCAAGCTCATGGGTGGTGTATGTGTTGTTGAGGATTTCACGGAGCGCAAGACTGCAGAAAAAGCTCTGAGTAAGTACGCCGAAGACCTTGCAAAAGCAAACACTGAGCTAAAGTCCCTTGACCGCATGAAAGATGAGTTCCTTTCCAACCTGCGGCACGAACTTAAGACTCCTCTCATTCCCATACGCGGCTACAGCGAGCTGATGGCTGAAGGTGCCCTTGGTGAGCTTAACGAGAAACAGAAAGATGCTATGGAAAAAGTACTGCTCAGTTCTGAGAGGTTAAAGAGGCTCATAGATTCTCTTCTTTATGTAAGCATTACTGAAGGTGGCAATGCTGAATATACATTTGTTCTTCTACGTGTGGCCGAGGTTCTCGAATCTGCAATATGTGACCGCTCACCGGAAATGATAAGTAAAGGTCATAAGATTGAAAAAGACCTTCCCCGTGACCTTCCTCTGATAGAAGGCGACCTTGAATACTTAACAGATGTATTTGTGAACCTAATCGATAATGCGATCAAGTTCACACCTTCTGGCGGGAATATCCGCATTTGTGCAGCTGTCGAAGATAGCAACATACACATCCAGATATCTGATGACGGGATTGGCATCGAGGAGGCAAATCTGCCAAAGATATTTACTCGGTTCTATCAGGTGGATGGCTCATCAACACGCAAATATGGTGGCAACGGGCTTGGTCTCTATATCTGTAAAAAAATAGTTGAAGCCCACAAAGGCAGTATCCGCCTGGAGAGCATCCGGAATAGAGGCACTACGATTCATGTATATCTTCCAGTTGTCACTATTCCTCTCTGTTCATCTTCTCCAAGCACTTAAGAGTGATCAAAGACAAGGAGGTCGCAGTAATATCTCCCGTGCCTTTTCCCCATGACCCATTTGTATTCATGCTGGAAAAGAGCCACAAATTTTCTCTTTCCAGTTCACGGGCGTATCCTGCAAGCAGTAAAGCCTGCATGACCAGATTGCTTGTGGCGATAGGTCCCCATGCTCCTCCCAGGGTGCACCTTGAAAGCAGCCATCCGGCACGTTCCTGAATGAATCCGCTCCAATCATGAATATCTTTGTCTACAAGTCTCCCCTGCGATAACAGGGCCTGCAGTATAAGAGCTGTTGTTCCGGGATGCTCCCAGGCTGGTCCATAGTTCTCAACAAGCCATGAACATCCATTCATGTTCTCTATCCCCATATCTGCAAGAGCGATAAGTGCATAGGCTGTGTCGTACACTTCCTCATTCCATGAGCTGCCACTCTGCTCCGACAGCATCCATGTGCTCACATCAGGGTAAGCAATGCCAATAGCTGCAAGGGCTGAGGCTGCCCTGGAGGTATCTCTCAGGGAGTGATTCCATGAACCTTCAGTTTTCAGCCTTATCAGCCTTGGTGCCATGTCGCTCTTCACATCCCAGAGGTGGCATGCAAGCATGGCGCGTGAAAGTTCCTTCACCTCATGGATGTTCCTGGAAAGGAGCCAATTAAAGGAGATCTCACTTTTGAAGTACATAATGGCATAGATGCCAGCCATTTATTTATTGTTTTGCAGGAACTCGTACATCTAAAACCGGAAATAAGGACGAAATGTGCTCTTCCTGGTATTCTTATTGTTTGAAATTCTCCACGCTGTCAACAATGCGGCTGAACTCCCTGAACCATTCAAGGTCTGAATTGCCTTCAAGGTGTACTCTGCCATTATCTTCCATCGTTGCTACTGCCGGATCAATTGGCAGTTCTCCCAGTACCGGTACATTGAAATCTGCTGCGGCCTTTTCAACGCCTCCGGTTCCGTAGATATCGATCTTCTCATTGCAGTGGGGGCATTTCATACCGCTCATATTCTCGACGATCCCAATGACCGGGACCTTGAGCATACTGGCAAAGGTGAGTGATTTCCTTACGCTGAGCAGGGCCACATCCTGGGGGGTTGTCACAACCACTGCCCCGTCAAGTTTCTCAATCAACTGGGCAATGCTCAGGGGCTCGTCGCCAGTTCCGGGGGGAAGGTCAATGAAAAGATAGTCCAGTTTGCCCCATGAGACTTCCTGCAGGAACTGCTTGATGGCTCCCATCTTTGCAGGCCCCCTCCATATTATAGGAGAGTCCCTGTCTTCCACAAGGAGTGCTATTGACATAACACTCAGGTTTTCGGTAACCTGTATCGGGACTATGCCATTTTCGTCAACAGAGGGTCTCATGTCTTCGATTCCAAACATCTTGGGAATGCTGGGTCCGTGAATGTCAGCATCAAGAAGGCCTACCTTGTATCCGCGGTCTGCAAGACGTGCAGCAAGGTTAGCGGCAACAGTGCTTTTGCCTACGCCTCCTTTTCCGCTCATGACCATTATCTTCTTTCTGATGGCTCTCATCTGCTTTATAAGCCTGGATTCCTGCGGTTTCTGTAACAGGTCCTGAGGGCTCTGTATTGTTTGTGTCATTTGGTAACCTCTTTATAATTTATATGATTGGTATCGGATACTAAGTATAAATTATTCTGGAATGTAATATATGAATCGGAAGCAGTGCTACTCTTAGCCTGTGTGTATGTAACTGCCACCTGATATCTCGATCGCCTTTCCGGTTGTCAGTGCCAAAGCTACTTTTTTCCTTGCGCTCTGCAGGTCTTCCCAGAACGCCCTCCTTGAAATACCCATCCTGAAAGCTGCCTCTTCCTGCGATACTCCTTCCAGGTCGACCAGCCTTAAAGCTTCCAGCTCTTCAACTGCAAGTGCTACAGTTTCAAGTTCACTCAGCGGTACTCCCCTTGGTTTGAAATAAAGCACTTCCGGAGAGCACTCTACTCTTCTTGGGGACTTGGGTCTCCCTCTGCATTTCATCAAGCATATTCATGGATATGCCAATATTTATTACTTGCCAGTTAAGTTCATATATTTCTTCCCAAATGTGCCTATTTTTGGAAAAATCAGATGAAGTAGGCAGATAAGGTTAATACTCCAAGTGCTATGCAGAATTTGGCGAAATCGAATTTCTGGGCCATCTTTATGAACAGATCGATTGTCAGAAGTCCGAAAAGGAATGCAAAGAGCATTGCAAACAGTGCGTTGAGGTCAACTGTCAGCATTCCCATGGCAGCTATGCCTATGTTTGCCGCTAAGACTGCGGGTATGCTCATGAGGAAGCTCAGCTTAATAGCATCTGATGCATTGAAATTTCTCAAAAGTAATGATGAGACTGTAATGCCGGACCTGCTGATGCCTGGAAGTGCGGCAAAACCCTGGGCTATTCCGGTTATCAGTGAATCATTGAATGTAGGTACTTCTTTTTTAACCTCTTTCCCAAGCGCTGTTTTTTGCAGGACACCTGTGAATATCAGTAGTAATCCTATAAATGCGGTTGCTATCTTGGCTGAGAAGTCCGTAAAGCCTGTGGCAAATATCACAAGTGGGAGGCCAACAATTCCGGTCAGTAGTGTTGAGGTTACCAGGAAGCTTATAAGTGCATGATCCTCTGCCTTGCGGGAGCCAATATTACGGATATACTGGGGTATATTTTCAAAAATTCCTTTAAGGTCTTTCCTGAAATAGATGGTTGCTGAGAGGAGGGTGCCTGTATGTAGCCATATAGAGATTGGCAAGGCTTCAGCAAGCGTCTTGTCAAAGACATTGATCATTACAAGAGTTGTCATACCCTCGCTGCTTATCGGGAGCCATTCGGCTATGCCCTGGACCACCCCAATCACTATTGCCTCATAGAATGTTAACATTCTGCCCATATCTGATTTTTTTGTATATATATTGGGTGGTCTTTAAGGTATTATGCACATATGGGTATAATTATATATTCTTATTCCAAACAGAATATATGTTACGCCTAATAAGGGTTCCAGTATGCTAGGATATGGTTAGTAATTAACATCGGACACTAAATCATAATAAGTTACCAGCAAATGTAATTATAAATAGTTATAGAACTCGCAATCCTTTTATTGTAGGAGGGCAGAATTCTATTTGGGGCTATTTATGTCACAATCAGTGAACAGGAGTTCAGGGACTTTTGCGCATGCCTTACAATCGATTCCTGATTACTCTGAAGTGCTTGTGCTGCTTTTGATATTGGCTTTGATGGCGATGTCTTCTGATGAGATCGCAGATTTCATTTCACTGGTGCGCGAAGCATTCACTTATCCCGGATTTCCATGAATAAGCTCTTTTGGTCACAACAAGTGCCTCCGTAAGTAAGGCTTATTATGGGGAGGCAGTTAATTCTTAATGGGCGTATTTGTATGGTATTGGGAACAGGACTTTTGCTTGAATGGGGATCTCTCGCCCTTGGCCTTTTTGAACTGTTTTTTGTTATGGTGGGTCTGGCAATGATCATCTATGGGGGTATTGTGGCCACAATAGAGATAATCCTCCATGAGGCGCAGAAAAAAAACTATACTTATGCTCACATCAGGCACCAGTTCACCGATAAGATCTTATTCGGCCTGGAGTTCCTGATTGCTGCAGATGTGATAAGGACCGTTCTGGATCCTTCAATCGAGGAGATTCTGACCCTTGGTGCAATCGTTTTGATAAGGACGATTATGGCTCACTTCCTTAGTAAGGAGATTGAGGAATACTCTTTTGAAGAATAGTTTTTGGTATTGTTAAGTAAATAGAGGTATATAGGATGAAAGCCTATACTTCAGTATGAACTGCCCTAAATGTAAGAGTTCCAACCACAAAAAGAATGGGAAAGTCGATGAACGTCAACGCTACAAATGTTATGATTGCGGATATAACTATACAGTCGAGATAAAATCGACTGCGAGTTCTACTTCCGTTAAAAGGCAGGCTTTACAACTCTATCTTGAAGGATTAGGATTTCGTTCAATCGGAAGATTTTTGGGAGTAAGTCATGTTTCTGTTTATAATTGGATTAAAAAATTTGGTCAGGAGTTAGAGGACCTAAAAAGTGAAAATGAGATAGAGATTGTTGAATTAGACGAGATGCACACTTATATAGGCAACAAAAAAAATATTGCTGGATCTGGATTGCTGTTGATAGGATTGGGAAAAGGTTCATCAACTGCTCTTTTGGTAGCAGAGGCACGGAAACTGGAAGACAACTCTGGGAAATATTAAAGGATAAGGAAATAAAAGAAGTCATGACAGATCACTGGAAAGCATATGCAGAGTTTCTTCCAGAGGCTATTCATACTCGATCCAAAGCTGAAACATATACCGTAGAAGGATATAACAGCATATTTAGGCATTTCCTGGCAAGATTGAGAAGAAAGTCTAAGTGTTATTCAAAGAGTCTTGAAATGTTGAGATACTCTGTTCTCCTGTTAATGAAGTACAGAAATAAAGAACTAGCGATGTTTAATTAACAATGCCAAAATTTCTGTTCACTTTAAGTAGTGCGGATTACAAAGATGGTAGTAGGAATTATTAAGGAAGAGCGGGGAGCATGACGAAACCGTTACTTGATGTGATATTTGCATCTGAGAAGAGAAAGAATGTTCTATTATTGTTGCAGGACGGCCCAAAGCAAATGGAAACCCTCCTCAAGTCACTTGGAACTACAAGACAGGCATTACTTCCACAGATCAGGACACTGGAAGAACATTATCTTGTTGCTCACTTCGCTCATGTTTATGAATTAACCACTATTGGAAAACTTGCTGCTGGTAAAATGGTTCCTTTGCTGGGTACTATTGAGGTTTTTGATAGTGACATAGATTATTGGGGAACTCATAAACTTGACTTCATTCCACCACATCTTTTGAAAAGAATAAATGAACTTGGAAAATGTAAGATAATACATCCTGCAATCACAGAAATGCATGAATTCAACAATGAGTTTTATGAGCATTCGAAGATATCCGGTTCTGTATCGAGAGTAAGTACATACTTTCATCCCATGTATTCTACACTATATCCTCAACTAATGGATCGAAAAGTTCAAATCCATTTAATTATCGCCCGGGAAGTACTTGACAAATTCAGTACTTCACTAATTTTGAATAGGACACAGAATAATGCTTTCCGATAGCTTTATATGCGGCGGGAACGCCGCCCTATGTCATTTCTACCATTCAATTCAAGGACCTGTGATAAGGTTGAATTAAGGCCAAAACA